>NZ_JBIQEC010000007.1:0-125905 GCF_045370505.1 Moraxella sp. 179-F 1C4 NHS
ACTCAGAAGTGAAACTCCAATGCGCCAATGGTAGTGTGGTTCGCCCATGTGAGAGTAGGTCATCGTCAGCTCCCTATCCCAAAACCACCCTCTTTATTCGTTTAAAGGGGGTGTTTTTTTGTCAAAATAACATGCAGTATTAAGATGTTAATTTTATTCTTTTTATATATGCTGCATTAATAACCTACTTGTTACATAGCTTTACGCATTTTCACACTGTAAATTTTTGAATCCTATATACTAATTACATCAATGTCGATCCTTTTTTAACCTTAGGCGAACATTTGATGTTTTCTAAAAAATTACAAATATAATTAAATATCTAGGATAAAAAATGACACAAAAGCCCGTTAAACCAGAGCCAAATATGAATATTCAGCAAGGCAATGCTGGTGAAACTCATCAGCAGGCTGATAATAATTCAACCAATTTGACTACGCAGCAAGGTATTGTTATTGCAGATAATCAGAATTCGCTAAAGGCAGGTCGCCGGGGTCCTGCATTGCTGGAAGATTTTATTTTACGTGAGAAAATTACCCATTTTGACCATGAACGTATTCCTGAGCGTGTTGTACATGCTCGTGGTACGGCAGCCCATGGTTATTTTGAATTAACCAAATCATTAGAGCAATTTACCACAGCTAAGGTATTAACAGAGGTGGGCAAGCAAATCCCATTATTTGCTCGTTTTTCAACGGTAGCCGGTGGTGCGGGATCGATTGATACGCCGCGTGATATTCGCGGTTTTGCCGTCAAAATCTATACAGAGGAAGGTAACTGGGATTTAGTGGGTAACAACACCCCTGTGTTCTTTATCCAAGATGCGATTAAATTTCCCGATATTATTCATGCTGTAAAAATGGAGCCTGATCGTGGTTTCCCACAAGCGGCATCAGCGCATGATACCTTTTATGATTTTATCTCGTTAAACCCTGAAACCTTACATAACTACCTATGGGCGATGAGTGATCGCGCTATTCCTCGCAGTTTACGCATGATTGAGGGCTTTGGTATCCATAGCTATCGCTTTATTAATACCCAAGGCGAAAGTGTGTTCTTCCGTTATCACTGGCGTCCACGTTTGCAGCTTCAATCACATGTGTGGGATGAAGCTGTGAAAGTTGCCGGTGCTGATCCAGACTATCATCGTCGTGATTTATTTGAAACCTTGTTTGAAAATGGTGACGAAGTTGTTTGGGACTTTGGTGTGCAGATCTTTACCCAAGAACAAGCAGAAAAATTCCCATTTGATCATTTGGATGCAACCAAATTAATTCCAGAAGAATTAGTCCCTGTTGAAATCGTGGGTAAAATGGTATTAAACCGTTATCCCGATAACTTCTTTGCTGAGACAGAGCAAGTGGCTTTCTGCCCAGCGAACATCGTCCCAGGTATTGACTTTAGTAATGACCCATTATTACAAGGCCGTTTATTTAGTTACCTAGATACCCAGTTGTCACGTTTGGGCTCACCAAATTTTGCCCAGCTGCCAATTAATGCGCCAAAATGTCCATTCCATAATATGCAACGTGATGGCCATATGCAGATGCAAATTCCTAAAGGTCGGGTCGCTTATGAACCACAAAGTTTAGAATCAGAAAAACCGCGTGAAAATCCGTCAATTGGGTTTAAATCATTTACAGATGATTTAACTCAAAATAACGATGCGGTTAAAGGTCGTATCCGTGCAGAAAGCTTTGCAGACTTTTATAGTCAGCCGCGTATGTTCTATCGTAGTCAAACCCCTATTGAGCAGGCGCATATCGCTTCAGCGATTGTGTTTGAGCTTTCAAAAGTTGAAACACCCTATATCCGTGAACGCATGGTTGCGCAGTTGTTAACGGTTGATGAAACATTGGGTAAACGCGTGGTCGATGGTTTAGGCATGAAACCAGTGCCAAAACCGATTGAGCCGACGGTTCCGGTGCAAGATTTGCCATTATCGCCGGCTTTGCAGTTGATTGGCAAAGCCAAGCCAACGCTTGAAGGTCGTAAAGTGGCTATTTTAGTCGCAGATGATTCAAATGCAGAAATGCTTGAAAAATATAAAGCGGCGATTACCGCAGCAAAGGCAACACCCTTTATAGTAGCACCAAAAATTAGTATTACGTTAAACAATGGTGAAACCATTGCGGCTGACGGTCAATTGGCGGGTTCACCTTCTGTCTTGTTTGATGCAATCGTGAGTATCATTATGCCGGAGCAAGCGAAAAAGTTAGCCAAAATGAGTGAGGCGATTGCGTGGTTTAAAGACGCGCACGCCCATCTAAAAGCGATTGCTTATTGCGGTGCGACGGATGAATTTATTCTAATTCCTCAGCACATTGAGAAAGATGCCAGTGTGGTGGCTTTAAAGGAAATAGATACCTTTATTGAGAAGGCCAAATCGCGTGAATGGGATCGTGAGCCTAATGTGCGTGATTTAGCATAACTGATCAACCCAGCAACAAAAAAGCTAGCTTAATAATAAGCTAGCTTTTTATTTATTTGGCGGAAACGGAGGGATTCGAACCCTCGATACGCTATTAACGTATACACACTTTCCAGGCGTGCGCTTTCGACCACTCAGCCACGTTTCCAATCGAGTTGCAATTCCAAAATATAGGTAATCGCAAAACGGACGCCTATTTTACCCAAAATAATGCCAAATGTCATGTATAATTAATCAATTTTCATCGATGGCTAGAGTTGGTAAGTTATAGCGTATGAGTTGTTATCAGCGTTTTTCCCACAAATCACTGTCACAGACACTAGTAGCGATGGGTTTATCCCTATTGCCTTTATGGGCACATTCAAGCACCGCTTTAGATTATCGCAAACAGCACCTCAATCAATGCGGCAATACCTATGCTAACCAACAAAGTCCGCAGCCACTCTCGAATCAACCACTTGAGATTTATTACCTATGTCTAAATGGCTTTGCTGTGGGTTATTCGTCACTGAGTAAAACTGCTTTGTGGTCAGCAGAGTATTTGACGCGAGCGCGTATTGAAAAAGCGAGTGAGTTATCTAGGGTTGATAATTTTCACGAGGAAAGTCAGCTGCCTAATCGGGTTAAAGGCTATTTAGCTGATTATCGTAACGTACCTTATGATCGTGGGCATCTAGCGCCCAATGCAGATATGAGTACGCTTGAATCACAATATGACAGTTTTAGCCTTGCCAACATTGTACCGCAAAATCCCGTCAATAATCGTAGCACTTGGCGAGACATTGAGTCCCGTACTCGTTATCTAGCGATTAAACACAACCGTATCTATGTGGTGACAGGGGTGGCTTTTATCAGTAATCGGGTTAAGAAAATTAATAACAATATATTAGTACCCAGTCATCTGTACAAAGCGATTTATATTCCAAGTCTACAACAAGCAGGGGTCTATTTTGCACCTAATGATGATAGTCAGCGGGTGGAAATCATTAGTCTGGATGAGCTTGCGGTAAGAATAGGCGTGGATGCCATGCCAGGGTTATCAGGGAAGGTACAAAAAACGGCAATGACGCTGCCTATTGATGATTATTCACCAGCTACAAAAAATAAAAACACGCCAAAATCAGAACCCGATAGTCAGCAAATTTTATTAGTCTTAGTTAATTTAGTCTTGACTATTTTTGAATGGATAATCAGCCTATTTAAATCCTAAAAATGGTAATTATATATAAATGACTGATTAGTCAGTTTAAGCTTTTGGAATTTTTTAAAAAAATAATTACTTAAAAATCAGTAACTTAAAATTAAAAAAATGGATAATTTTACCCTGTAAGGATGTAGAAAACTATTAGCAACTTTTGTGTATCAAAAAATATCTTTACCTCAAAACCATTTTGGCTATAATGATTGTCAATGGCACTGCATCTCACTTCCCTTACTTTTTTGCAGTGCGCTACAGAAGGAACTGTTATGAAAATTTCTCTTAAATCAATCAGCGTTGGTGTTGCTCTTTCTACTTTAAGTGTTGCTGCTATGGCTGCCGATCCAATCGTGGGTACTTGGCAAACTTATGAAGACAATCAACCAAAAGCCCAAGTTCAAATCTCACAAACAGGTAGTACTTTCACCGGTAAAATCGTTGCGGGTAATACTGAAAAAGCAAAATCTTTTGTTGGTAAAACTGTGTTAACAGGCGTTAAAGCAACGGGTAATGGCAAATATGCGGGTAAAGCAAAAGACCCACGTTGGGGCTTTGGATTAGGCGCAGATATTTCAGTAAGTGGTTCAACCTTGACTTTATCTGTTCCAGTCAAAGGCAGCCAAACTTGGAAAAAAATTAAATAATCGCTACTGATTTGAAATCTCAAAAAAGCTAGATATCACTATCTAGCTTTTTTATTTGTCTAATCCCAAGTTTTGTAGAGTCTTTTAGTATGCTTATATAAAAAAATAGGCTGATTGAATCAGCCTATGTTTATCATTGTTTATCTATTCGATACGTTCACCATGTACTGCTAAATCAAGACCGGTGTATTCATCTTCATCAGTGACACGTAAGCCCATGGTTAATTGAATCACTTTAGCAATAATGAAAGTCACAATCGCGCAGTAAATGATAACCGCAAACACGCCTTCTAATTGTACCCATACTTGACCCATAGTGGATAAAGCCAGTGGTTTGCCAGTGATAGCAGGACTCACAAAGACACCTGTCAATATGGCACCGACGATACCACCAACGCCATGCAATCCAAACGCATCCAAGCTATCGTCGATTTTTAACAGACGTTTGAGATAGTTGACTGCATAAAAGCAAACCAATGAGGTGATGATACCAATCGCTAATGCGCCTGCTACCGTCACAAAACCTGCCGCTGGGGTGATACCGACTAAACCCGCCACTGCGCCTGATGCACCGCCCAATACAGAGGCTTTACCACGCACTAATTTTTCGATGGCAAACCAAGTCAATGCCCCTGCCGCTGCCGCTACTTGCGTGACGAGTAGCGCATTACCTGCCAATGCATTTGCCGCCAACGCACTACCGCCATTAAAGCCAAACCAACCTACCCAAATCAAACCCGTACCAATTAAGGTTAAAGCCAAGTTTGAAGGTGCCATTGGGTCACGGTTATAGCCATTGCGTTTACCTAAAACAGCCGCTAACACAATACCTGCTACACCGGCATTAATGTGCACGACCGTACCGCCTGCAAAGTCTAGCGCACCATCTGCCATTAACCAGCCGCCGCCCCAAACCCAGTGGCAAATCGGTGCATACACCAATAATACCCAAAGTGCAGTAAACACCATGAAGCTACTAAATTTGATACGTTCAGCAATCGAGCCTGCTAAGATTGCCACTGTGATAATGGCAAAGGTCATTTGAAAAGTGACAAATAACAGGGTGGGCACGGTACCGGTTAAATCACCCAGCCCGATATTAGCTAACAATGCGTTATCGAAACCGCCAACAAATTGATTAAAATCGCTGCTACCAAACGCCAGCGAATAACCCAACACAATCCAAACAATAGATACTAATGCTGTGGCACCATAACTGTGTGCCATCGTCCCTAAAATATTCTTTTTGCGTACCATACCTGAGTAAAACAATGCCAACCCTGGAATAGTCATTAGTAGCACTAATGCAGTCGAAATTAATACCCAAGCGGTGTCGCCCGCATTTAGCGTAGGCGTGTCAGCAGCATGAGCCACCAATGGAGATAACAACAATAACGATAAAATTGATTTAGTAGATACTAGTGGCTTTGAAAATTTGGCAAAAGCTGCCCTTGTAATGACGGCATTCATCGTAACCCCCTTAAAATTATTTGAGATAGTCGTTAAGCTGCTTGATAGGTCTGCGTTAATGTTTAAAGGATGGTCGACTTTAAAAGTTAACAAGCGTTGCCACAACGACAGTCATGATAGTGTTAGATAGCATTAGCGCCCGTTTCACCAGTACGGATACGAATCACTTGTTCTAATGGTGATACAAAGATTTTGCCATCACCGATTTTGCCCGTGCTAGCCACGCGAGTGATAGCTTCAATCGCTGTATCAACCATTTCGTCAGTCACTGCAATTTCTAACTTAACCTTCGGTAAGAAATCAACCACATACTCAGCGCCGCGGTACAATTCAGTATGACCTTTTTGACGGCCAAAACCTTTTACTTCGGTAACAGTGATACCTTGAACACCAATCTCAGAGAGTGACTCACGTACATCATCTAGTTTGAACGGTTTTAAGATAGCCGTAATTAATTTCATAATAGTTTCCTTTTAAGTGCCGCTTATGGTTGGGTTAGTTACTAGCTGCTGCAGTGGCTTAATAGCGATTACCCTAAACAGCATTCGTATAGCGTGTTGAAAATGGTAGTTTCGATAATTCAAAAGATATGCCAACTTTCAGAAATGTCCTATTTTTAAGGGGGTAAAAAATATAACTTATTGAAAATAAAGCAAAAACTTTTTTGTGGCTTCAATGCGACCATCACACAGAAAGCGAAATTTTATTATAACGAAAAAATAAAAATTCCTCTAATTTAAATCAGTTATTGCACCAAAAAGGTTATTTGTGTGCGATTAACGATTTTGTAGATAATTTTGAGAATTATTTTAATGATGAGCGATAAAAACAAAATAATTGCACTAAAAAGGTGCATTTTACTGGCTAAAATCGTTAACTTTGTTGGGTAATATAAATAAAAAGTATATCCGAATCACAAAAATCATGGCATTTAAACCGCCTTTTATTGCTGCCACTACAAAACATGAAAACTCACATTTAATCGCAAAACTTTTTGTCATAAAATGGTATGATAGAAAACATTTTTTAGCTTATGCGGCAAGTATTGTTACTGCATTATCTAGCGGTACCTTTATTTAAGATTTAAGTATTACAAGTTTAAGTATTACAAGGAATTCTCGTGAGCCAACTCTCTGCCACTCAATCAGCCGTTTCACCTGCTTCAACCAACCAAAGCATGCCATCACAATCGAGCATGATTCAACGTGGCAATGGATTACAAGTGGTGGTTGGACTTGGCAAATCAGGCTTGTCGGCGGTCAACTATTTACACGCGCTTGGCTACCCCGTAGCTGTCACCGATGCTGGTCTGCCCACACTTGCCGAGCACTTGCCAACCGATATAGTTACCAAATTTGGGGCATTAGATGCCGAGCTGTTGTCGGTGGCAGATCGCATTATCATCAGTCCTGGTATTGACCCTTATTTGCCGGTGTTTGATGGCGCACGTGCGAAAAAAATCACGATTGTCAGTGATATTCAATTGTTCCATGAGGTAGCTAAACAGCGACATATTCCGATTATTGCGATTACCGGCTCTAATGCCAAAAGCACTGTCACCACCCTGGTTGGCGAGATGGTCAAAAATGCGGGGTTTAAAGTCGGTGTCGGTGGTAACTTGGGAACGCCCGCGCTTGATTTGCTACTTGAGCCCATACAGATGGCGGTGCTTGAGTTATCCAGTTTTCAACTACAGACCACCACCAATTTAGCCGCCAAAGTAGCCACCGTGCTTAACATGTCGCCTGACCATCTAGATCGCCATGGCAATATGCTCGGCTATCACCAAGCCAAACACCGAATATTCCAAGGCGTGCAATCCATTGTGGTCAACCGCGAGGACTTGCTTAGTCGCCCGTTGGTAGCCGATGATATGCCCACCATTAGCTTTGGTAGTAACGCACCGGATATGAATCAGTACGGATTGATAAAAGATAGCGATGGTGAAATCTGGCTAGCACGGGGTCGCGAGCGGTTACTCAATGAAAAAGACGTGCCGATCAAAGGCGAACATAACTTGATGAATGCGCTATCAGCCTTAGCAATTGGCGAGCTAGCAGGTCTACCGTTAGACAGTATGTTAACCACATTAAAAAACTTTGTCGGGCTGCCCCATCGCTGTGAATTTATCACGACCACCCATCAGCTTGATTGTTTTGACGACTCCAAAGGCACCAACATTGGCTCGACCATCGCGGCAATTTTGGGGTTAGGTAAAGTATATGCACCCAAAGGCAAAAAACTCGCGGTGATTTTGGGTGGGCAAGGTAAAGGTCAAAACTTTGCTGAACTGGCAAAACCCCTGATGGATTATGCGCAAGTGGTGTACTTTATCGGTGAAGATGCCGATAAAATCGCGGCTGATTTGGCATCAGCCGGTCTAGATACTCAAAATTCTGCAGGGATTGTGTTAACCAAATGCCAAACTATGGAACAAGCGGTCAAGCAAGCTTGGCAAGACCAGTCAACATTCCCCGCTTTAGGCGTATTATTGCTATCACCTGCTTGTGCAAGTTTTGATCAGTTTAGTGGCTATGTGGAACGTGGACAAGTTTTTCAACGCTTAGTCAAACCACAATAATCATTCGCTACTGTATTTTTAATATTTAGGTTGTGTTATGCCCGCGCCCCATTCGACTTCTTCGTCACTTTCTTCATCCCTCTCAGCTAACAGCGCTTCTACTAAGAAAAGCCGGCAGTGGATTCCGCCCATCAATTCGGTGCTATTAACCACGGTGGCAACCATTATGGTATTTAGTCTGTTGATGGTGGCGTCCGCATCAATACCTTTTGCACAAACCAAAAAGCTGGGTGATTTTTACTTTTTTTATCACCAACTGGCGTACATGGGAATCGGTGCAGTTCTTGGTTTACTGGTGTATTTTATTCCGCTTCGCAAGACGTTTCGCTTAGATTTTATTATGTATGCGCTGCTGGCTTGTCTTTTGCTGATTATTTATACCCTAATCGGTGGGTCAGTGATTAACGGCAGTAAACGCTGGATTGAATTGGGTGGTATCAATTTTCAGCCCTCCGAATTGGCAAAATTGTTGATGATTTTGTACACTTCAGATTATTTGGTGCGCCGATCAGAAGAAATTCGTAACCATTGGAAAGGCTTTTTGCGGCTAACACTGATAGCCATGGGGCTGATCTTATTTATCATGTTGCAGCCTGACTTTGGCTCGGTGGTGATTATTGCAACCTGTATTGCAGCGATGATTTTTGTCGGCGGCTTACCCATGCGCCAGTTTTTTATCATCATGGGTGCCATGTTTTTGGCAGGCACCATGGCGATTATGGGGGCAAGTTACCGACTAAAACGGGTAACCTCGTTTTTAGATCCGTTTGATGACTTAAAAAATAGTGACTATCAGCTAGGTCGCAGTATTGTAGCCTTTGCCCGCGGTGAATGGTTTGGTGTCGGTTATGGGGAAAGTATCCAAAAACTCTCCCATTTACCGGAGGCGCATACCGACTTTTTACTAGCAATTACCGGCGAAGAGTTAGGCTTAGTAGGTGTGTCGTTTTTACTGGTGTTACAAATTATTTTAGTCACCACGGTTATGCGCATTAGCTACCAAGCGTTAGCACGGCACCAAACACGCTTAAGCTATTTTGCGTTTGGGGTTGGGATTTTGTTCTTTGGACAAATTTTTGTTAATGCCGGCATGACCATGGGGATGCTACCTACCAAAGGGTTGACCATGCCATTTTTTAGCTATGGTGGTTCTTCTATGGTAGTTAATCTGATTATCGTCGGATTGTTGATGCGAATTATCAAAGAAAGCCCAACGATTCCTGCCAATCAATGTCGTTATTATTAATGGGTTGCCAAAAGATTTTGTAAACTATCGACTTCAATACGCTGTTTGCCTTGCAGCGGCGTATGATCCCATTGGCAAACCGCCTGCTCGAGCATCGTGGTCGGTTTATCCATCTCAACTGGCGGCTGTTGTAATAATTGCAACGCCGTCTTAATAAGTTGTGGTGCAGGGTAAGAGCGAATCGGCTCTGCGAGCGTTTGTTTAGACAGTTTTTGCCCTTGTGCATTCACCAAAATAGGTAAGTGATAGTAGTGTTGGTTAGCGGGAAAATTTAAATACTCCGCAATGACCATTTGCGGTATCGTTAATAGTAATATATCCAGACCCCGCACGATTTGATTGACACTTTGTTGCGCGTCATCAATTACCACTGCAAGCATATAATTAATCATGCCTTTGTTGGCGATTGACGTATTTGAGAAAGACCGCCCAATGCGCCGCCTTCTGACCACAATATCACCCTGTTCTCGTTGCGGATTGCCTGAAATCACACCTTGCAGCTGATCGAAAAAAAGCATTGGGTTATTTGGCATCACTAAGCGAATGGCATGATCGCGCGATAGCCGCTTATGGACACAGATTCTAGGATAAGGGTATTGGGCATTGGGGTGGGCGAGTTGATAAGCTTGCAGGGATTTACGACTGCAATCACAGCCATAACTTAAAGCTTTTAGCTTCTCATCCAATAACGCGTGATATGTGTCTAGGTGTTGCGACTGGTAGCGAATGTTACCATCCCAGTGCAAACCTAATCGCTCCAAATCTGCTAAAATCAAATTGCTAAATCTTGGATGACAGCGCTCAGTATCAGTATCTTCAATGCGTACCAGCCACTTGCCTTGCGCTTGCTTGGCGATACAGTAACTGGCAATAGCCGTCACCAGTGACCCCAAATGCAAAGCTCCCGTCGGAGAGGGAGCAAAGCGTCCAATAACAGGAGACGGTGATAAATTAAGCATGACCCCATGCTTGTTTTTCTTTAATCTCTGATAAGGTTTTGCAATCGATACATTGGGTTGCCGTTGGACGGGCTTCTAAACGACGCACACCAATCTCCACACCGCAAGTCTCACAAAAACCGTAATCGCCACTGTCAATCTCGGCAATCGATTTATCAATCTTGCGAATCAGTTTACGCTCACGGTCACGCGTGCGCAGTGCCAACGCAAACTCTTCTTCTTGGGTGGCGCGGTCATTAATATCAGGCATTGCCGTTGATTCATCTTGAATATAAGATTTGGTTGATTCAGCTTCGCTAATTAACTGCTCTTTCCAATCTAATAAAATTTTTCTAAAATGCGCAAGTTGTGCGTCATTCATATATTCTTCTTCAGCCGCTGGCTGATATGGGGTAAAGCTTAATTCACGTTCATTTTGGGCAGATGCCATAGCTAATTCCTTTAAAAACCGATAGTGATACAATTTTAAGTTTACAATTTCATTACGAGTTCAGCACTTAAGCCAATGACATCGCGTTATTAACGCTTTAAACACTGCAATTCGCCAGTATATGAAATCAAACTAAAATAAACGCTAAAACCTTAATAAACAAGCTAACCAAACTTTCACGACATTAAGTTTATGAACATAAGTTCAACAACCATGAAAAATTAGTCAGATAGTATCTGTTCTTTTGATACCAGTTGCAAGTAACCCATTGTTATATAAATTTATCCAACGTAAACCAGGCGCAATTTCGTCAATGGTATAGTCTTTACACAAGGGCTTAAACTGTAGACTGGTCGATGGGCAGCCGAATACCGATGTCCCGTAGTTAATCTTATGCATTTCTTGGTGAATATGACCGACAAATATAGCTTTAATGCGGTCTAGATACGGCATTACCACTTCCCAAAAACGCTCAGAATTTATTATAGTGTACTTATCAAGCCATGTGGAATCGATTAATACCATCGGATGATGACAAAAAATTGCACAAGGCCGATCGGCATTCGCTAACTGCTGCGCTAGCCACCGCAATGACTGCTCATCAAATTCCCCATGACTGTGCCCCTCACAAGAAGAGTCTAATAACAATAAGTCCCAATAATCGGTGGCAATACTATAGCGGTTTTGCAGGCGAGAATCTGCTTTGACTGGCAAATGACGGCGTTGGGCAAAGGGTAAATGACTATCCAGCTCTAGGGTCACATCATGATTGCCCGGGATAGCTACAAAAGGAATATTGATGTCGTCTAAGGCTGCAAATAAACGGTCATAATTTTGCTGAGTAGGTTCTTGACATAAATCCCCCGTCAGTACCAACAAATCAACATTATCGCGCTGTTGTTTGACCAAGGATAATACCGATTCAAATGTGTCTGCGGTATTAACACCATTCATTAACTTATTAGGGTCATCAAAGAGATGCAGATCACTTAATTCAATAATTGAAAAGTAATCGGCATGGTGTTGTGATATCGAACTTGGCAGTAACGTCACTCAGTTATCCTTAGAATAATGACGGTAATCGTGGCAGTACAACTTTATCAAACAACGGTTAATTAACTAAAGTTAATTAAATAAGGCATGTTTTATATCACAAATACTCATAATTGACAAACACAATAGCAAAATAATTTTTAGCCTATCTTCATTCAAATAATTGGATAAAATAGGGAACTATTGGCAGCGCTCACAAACACCTGAAAGCTCAATAATACTCGATTGGGTGGCAAAATTGGTCGATTGCTCAACCTCAGTTAGCATGGTCTGGATAGATGGGTGGCTAAACTCTTGCACCTCGCCACAGCATCGACAGACCAAAAAAGCGGCAACATGGCGATCGGTGGGCTGAGAACAAGCAAAAAATGCCTTACTAGAATTTAATTGGTGAATCAAGCCATGTCTGAGCAAAAACTCCAAACTACGGTATACGGTTGGCGGTGCGACGACTTTTTCGCTCGCTGATTGCAGTAAATCCAATAATTCATACGCCCCAATGGGCTGCGAGGCAAGTAGAATCAAACGATACACTTGCTCTCGCAGCGCAGTAAAACGTAAACCTTGCGCTTGGCAATCTTGTTTTATCTGAGCAATCTGTGCTTCAACCTGCTCAGGCGTCATTTGTGGCATAGACATAGATAGGTGGCGACAATTTGCGTCGTAACTATTGGCTGATTGAATAGAATTTCCAGCTGATTGTATAGAAGGTTGGGGCATATCAATAAAATCATCAATAACTATCAAATTACTTTAGCATGAAAACCGCATAATTTGTCTGAGAAATTAGCGATTCGGCTATAAAAATACCGGGCAATATAACAAGTCTAATAACACACTATTCATAATGACTGGCGATTAACATCAGCATAGATAAAACAACCTTTAGCCAAATTTTTAATCAAGATTCTGCTATACTACTTTTATCATTCCTGCCCACAATCAGCTAGCCCTTATTTTGCTATGTCAAAACCTGCCAAGCCATTTGACCCACAGTCTATCCAACAGTCCATCAACAAGCAGTCATGGCTGGTACTTGGGCTAGTTGCCATCGGTATTGTATTAGATGTTTGGCAAGGCAATAGCCAGTATGTGGTGAGTAAAAATTTGCTAGCCGGTAGTGTGCTAGGGTGGGTGAGCCAAATCATCTTTGCTAAAATTTCCTTGAGCAAATCGGGCTATCAGCAGCGTCGTCAAATTGTTCATCGTTTTTACCAAGCGCATATGGCAAAGTGGGTATTGACCATTATTGGATTTGCACTGATTTTTCTGCTGTTAAAACCGCTAAATGCCCTTGCGGTATTCGCTGGCTATTTAGCGTTGCAAATCAGCTATATCATCATCACTTCTCAAAAATCAGGGTAAAAATAAAGGCCTTTTACATTTATCTCGTAATCCTGGAAATAACCTAAACTAAATCACAAATAAATCTATTTAATCCTTTACAAAAAGGTAACAGTTGAATTAATATAGTGAAAATTTTTTGAAGGTGCGATTGCTCAGCGCTAATTGGCTAAAAAGAATTAGTTTTCAAGCAATTGCATATATGTTTTACTGATGACCCACTTATTTGAGTCAAGCAAAACACAGTAGGTCGATAGCCTATATTATTACGTTGATAAACAATCCGTTTATTCACGGTTCATCACCTCAGTTAAGCAGATTGCTTAAACGCCTCGATGTGCCTTTGACGTCATGTTTGCACTTCTCATTGAGTATCATCAGCTCAGTTAGATACGATTATAGTGTTAAGTTACAAATTTTTGTGATTAGACAAAATATCTGACGCTAACTCCCTCTATTATCGGCTCAATATAAAAAAGAAGTTAAGATTATGGCAGAAGCAAACGCAGAAATTACTTCAAATGAGTATATCAATCACCACTTGACAAACTGGACTTTCGGTAATCACCCAACAGAAGGTTGGATAGTTGCGGAAACCAAACAGCAAGCTTCTGAAATGGGTTTCAATGCGATTCATTTAGACTCAATGCTGTGGTCGATTGGTTTAGGGGTGCTTTTTTGTGCCATTTTTTATATGGTGGCAAAAAGAGCGACCTCGGGTGTACCCGGCAAAATGCAAGCTTTTATTGAAATGATTGTGGAGTTTGTTGATAGTAACGTTCGTGATACTTATCATGGCACATCAAAGGTTATTGCGCCATTAGCACTGACTATTTTTGTGTGGATTTTCTTGATGAACTTCATGGATCTTCTGCCAGTTGATTATTTGCCTGTCATTGCACAAAAAATTGGTGGTCTGCTAGGACATAACCCACACCATGTTTACATGAAAGTCGTACCAAGTACTGACCCAAATGTGACGCTTGGTATGTCGTTCTCAGTATTTGCACTGATCATTTTTTATAGTATTAAAGAAAAAGGTTTTGGCGGTTTCATTGGTGAATTAACCCTTCATCCATTTAGCGCAAAAAACCCAATCGCTAAAATCTTATTGATTCCAGTGAACTTTATCCTAGAGTTTGTAACTCTAATCGCAAAACCTATCTCACTTGGCTTACGACTTTTTGGTAACATGTATGCAGGTGAATTAATTTTTGTGTTAATCGCCCTTATGCCATTTTGGATTCAATGGGTGTTATCAGTACCGTGGGCAATCTTCCACATTTTAGTAATCACTTTGCAAGCGTTCGTTTTCATGATGCTAACCATTGTCTATCTTAGCCTTGCATCACAAACTGAACATTAATTTCAAAACAGTAATGAGGATACATCAATGACTCTAGAAGGTATGACCGTTCTTGCCGTTGCTTTGCTAATCGGTTTAGGTGCACTAGGCACAGGTATTGGCTTTGCAATCTTAGGTGGCAAATTCTTAGAGGGCGTCGCTCGTCAACCAGAACTAGGTTCACAATTGCAAACTCGTATGTTCATCGTGGCAGGTCTTCTTGACGCCGTACCGATGATCGGTGTTGGTATTGCAATGTTATTGTTATTCGCAAATCCTTTAGCAGGTTAATAGGTACACTATCAGTACAATGTCCACATCATCTTATGTGGACAAGGATTGAAGAAACTTAATTAACGAGGGATTCTAAGTGAATATCAATGCAACCCTAATTGGACAATCGATTGCATTCGCCATCTTCGTGATGTTTTGCATGAAGTTTGTGTGGCCGCCTTTGGTTGCTGCTATTTCGGATCGCCAACGTAAAATCGCAGATGGCCTAAATGCTGCCGAAAAAGCCAAAGCAGACTTAGCAACTGCATCACAAGCTGCAGAGCAAGAGCTTATCGCAGCAAAAGCAAAAGCCGCTTCACTCATTGACCAAGCGAACAAAAGCGCCAATCAAATGATTGAAGATGCCAGAGTGCAAGCACAAGTGGAAGGCGAACGTATTCGTCAGCAAGCGCGTGAAGCAATTGATCAAGAAATTAATAAAGCCCGTGAAGGTTTACGCGCGCAGGTTGCAGAACTTGCCGTACTCGGTGCCGAAAAAATCTTACAAGAAAAGGTCAATCCAGAAACTCATGCCAATATGTTAAACCAATTGGCAGCCAAGTTATAAGTAGCAATAGTACAGTGAGGATATGATGGCTGATTTATCAACCTTAGCAAGACCCTATGCAAAAGCAGCATTTGATTATGCTAAAGAGCACACGTCAGTCAATGAGTGGCAAGATTACTTAAACGTGATGAATGCCATCGTTAGTGATAAAGCATTTGCCGATTATATCAATAATCCAGCAGTTGCTGCACAAGCTAAAGTCGCTACTTTAAAAGACCTTTATAACCAAAGTTCACCTGAAGATAGCAATACTGTGTTTAAGACTTTAAGCACTGCTATTGAGGGTGGGGCACAAGCAGATTCCAATGCTTTTGTTAATTTTTTGACGCAACTTGCAGAGCAAGATCGTTTGGCATTATTACCCAGTATCAATGAGCGTTTTGGTTTATTAAAAGCCGCTGATGCAAAAGAAGTTCATGCGTATGTCACGTCGGCATATCCATTAACGCAAGTGCAAGAGCAACTCATTGAACACCGACTTGCTACCTCCCTAGGCGCGAAGGTTGTACTACATGTCAATGTAGACCCTGCCCTAATTGCAGGTGTGACGATTAAGGTCGGTGACAAAGTAATCGATGACTCTGTGCGTGGCAAATTAAAACAGTTAAAAACACAGCTGACGGCATAAATTTCAACAAAATTGATTCTAGTCAGTAAAAATTAAGGAACAGTGCAATGCAACAATTGAATCCAGCGGAAATCAGTAATCTGATTAAGCAGCGAATTCAAGACCTGACTGCGGGTGCCACAGCAAAGAACGAAGGCACTATTGTCATGGTATCTGACGGTATCGTACAGATTCATGGTCTTGAAGATGCCATGTACGGCGAAATGATTGAGTTTGAAGGTGGCGTATATGGTATGGCGCTAAACCTCGAACAAGACTCAGTCGGCGCGGTTGTTCTAGGTGAATACTTGAATCTCCAAGAAGGACAAAAAGCTTACTGTACTGGTCGTATTTTAGAAGTACCAGTTGGACCTGAGCTTTTAGGTCGTGTGGTAGATGCACTGGGTAATCCTATCGATGGTAAAGGCCCAATTAACGCCAAATTAACGGATAAAGTTGAAAAAATCGCCCCAGGCGTTATCGACCGTCAATCAGTTGATGAGCCAGTAATGACAGGTTATAAAGCTGTTGATACCATGATTCCAATCGGACGTGGTCAACGTGAGCTTATCATTGGTGACCGCCAAACTGGTAAAACAGCCATGGCAATCGATGCGATCATCGCGCAAAAACACTCGGGCATTAAATGTGTGTACGTAGCCGTTGGTCAAAAACGTTCAACCATCGCAAACGTGGTACGTAAACTAGAAGAAACAGGCGCACTAGCTTATACAACGGTTGTGGTTGCATCGGCTTCTGAGCCAGCAGCGCTGCAGTACATCGCGCCATACTCTGGTTGTACTATGGGTGAATACTTCCGTGACCGCGGTGAAGATGCGCTTATCATTTATGATGACTTATCAAAACAAGCCGTAGCCTATCGTCAAATTTCATTGCTATTACGTCGTCCACCAGGACGTGAAGCTTACCCAGGTGACGTATTCTACCTTCACTCACGTCTATTAGAGCGCGCTTCACGTGTAAGCGCTGAGTATGTAGAAAAATTCACCAACGGTGCAGTAACAGGTAAAACAGGTTCGTTAACTGCCTTGCCAATTATCGAAACCCAAGCAGGTGACGTATCAGCATTCGTACCAACCAACGTGATTTCAATCACTGACGGTCAGATCTTCCTAGAGTCAAGTTTATTCAACTCAGGTATCCGTCCAGCGGTGAATGCGGGTATTTCAGTTTCTCGTGTGGGTGGTGCAGCGCAGACTAAAATCATCAAAAAATTATCAGGTGGTATCCGTACCGCATTGGCACAGTATCGTGAATTGGCAGCGTTTGCACAGTTTGCTTCTGACTTAGATGACGCGACCCGTAAACAGCTTGATCATGGTCAACGTGTGACTGAATTGATGAAACAAAATCAATACGCACCAATGAGCATCGCTGAACAAGCTGCGGTAATTTATGCTTCTAACGAAGGTTATCTAGCTGATGTTCCCGTCAACAAAGTGGGTGCATTTGAAGCAGGTTTGTTACGTTACCTACGTGACCAACATGGTGATTTTATGGCAGACATTGATAACACTGCCAACTATAATGATGATATCGCAAACCAATTCAAATCAGCGATTGAAAACTATAAGCAAAATCATTCATTCTAAGATTTACTGAAATTTTAGAACTGCATTGTCATAGAACAAATGAACAAAGGGGGTGTGATTACTTTGTTCATTTTTCCAAATTTCGTCCATGTTACATTAATGGGCGTGGACTGAAACTAAACATGGCTGTATGGATTATTTATGGCAAGTTTAAAAGAAATTCGAGCAAAAGTTGCTAGTATTAAAAGTACCCAGAAAATTACTCGCGCCATGCAAATGGTTGCAGCGAGTAAGATGCGACGTGCCCAAGAACGTATGCAACTAGGTCGTCCTTATGCTGATAGCATGCGTCGAGTGGTTTCTCATCTAGTCAAAGCTTCACCTGACTACAAACATCCTTACCTAGTACCTCGTGCGGTTAATCGTGTTGGCTATATTGTAGTCAGTTCTGACCGTGGTCTTGCAGGTGGTTTGAATATCAACTTATTCAAAAAATTGATGCAGCACGTCAAACAACAAAAAAGTCAATCGGTTGAAACGCGTTTTGCGGTGATTGGTCAAAAAGGCGTGAGCTTTTTTAAAACATTTGGTGGTACGGTGATTGCAGCGGAAACTCACTACGGTGATAACCCAAGCTTCGAGCAACTTAGTGTGCCAGTGCAAGTAATGCTTGATGCGTATAATCGTGGCGAAATTGATGAAATTTACCTGGTATATAATGAATTCGTTAATGCCATGACCCAAAATCCTAGTGTGCAACGCTTAGTACCGATTGCGGCTGAGTCTTTGGTTGATGAAACGATGGCAAATCGTGAACACAGCTGGGACTACATCTATGAGCCCACTACCAAAGAGCTGCTTGATGGTTTGATGGGACGTTATGTTGAATCAATCGTCTATCAAGGTGTGGTAGAAAATATTGCTTCTGAACAGTCTGCACGTATGGTTGCTATGAAAGCAGCAACGGATAACGCAGGTAACTTAATTAACGAATTACAATTGGTTTACAACAAGCTGCGTCAAGCGGCGATTACCCGAGAAATTTCGGAAATCGTTGGCGGTGCTGCTGCTGTTTCATAATTGACCTACATTCAAGGAGAGCGTAATGAGTAGCGGTCGTATTGTACAGATTATTGGCGCGGTTATTGACGTTGAATTTGACCGTCAAAGCGTACCAAGAATTTATGATGCCTTAAAAGTTGAAGGCACAGAAACTACATTAGAAGTACAACAACAATTGGGTGATGGTATCGTACGTACTATTGCCATGGGTTCTACTGAAGGTCTAAAACGTGGTCTACCAGTTAGCAATACTGGCGCACCAATCTCTGTACCTGTGGGTAAAGGTACCCTAGGTCGTATCATGGACGTTTTAGGACGTCCAATCGACGAAGCAGGGCCGGTAGAGCATAGCAACACTTGGGCGATTCACCGTGAAGCGCCAAGCTACGACGAACAATCAAACTCTACTGAACTTTTAGAAACCGGTATTAAAGTAATTGACTTATTATGCCCATTTGCTAAAGGCGGTAAAGTCGGTCTGTTCGGTGGCGCAGGTGTTGGTAAAACCGTTAACATGATGGAACTTATCAATAACATCGCAAAAGCACACTCAGGTTTATCGGTATTTGCTGGCGTAGGTGAGCGTACTCGTGAAGGTAATGACTTCTACCACGAGATGAAAGATTCAAACGTACTTGATAAAGTTGCGATGGTGTATGGTCAGATGAATGAGCCACCAGGAAACCGTTTGCGTGTTGCCTTGACGGGTTTGACCATGGCAGAATACTTCCGTGACGAAAAAGATGAAAACGGTAAAGGTCGTGACGTATTATTGTTCGTTGACAATATTTATCGTTATACACTAGCGGGTACCGAAGTATCAGCGTTGTTAGGTCGTATGCCATCTGCGGTAGGTTATCAGCCAACGCTTGCCGAAGAAATGGGTGTACTACAAGAACGTATTACTTCAACCCAATCAGGTTCTATTACTTCTGTTCAAGCGGTATACGTTCCTGCCGATGACTTGACTGACCCATCGCCTGCGACAACCTTTGCTCACTTAGACGCAACAGTTGTATTGAGCCGTGATATTGCCTCACAAGGTATTTACCCAGCGGTCGACCCACTAGACTCAACGTCGCGTCAGTTAGACCCACTGGTCATTGGTGAAGAGCATTATGCTGTTGCTCGTGGCGTTCAAGAAGTATTACAACGCTTTAAAGAGTTGAAAGACATTATTGCGATTTTGGGTATGGACGAATTATCAGAAGATGATAAATTAGTGGTGTACCGTGCACGTAAAATCCAACGTTTCTTGTCACAACCTTTCCACGTTGCAGAGGTATTCACCGGCTCACCAGGTAAATACGTACCAATCCGTGAAACTATTCAAAGTTTTAAAGCAATCTTAAATGGTGAGTATGATGACTTACCAGAACAAGCATTCTACATGAAAGGTGGTATTGAAGAAGTGGTTGCTGCAGCAGAAAAACTACGCGGCTAATTTCTCAATCAAACCCTGTTAATTTAAACTATATTAACAGGGTTTTATCAACCTAATTTTGCAATACCATAGGAGAGAACTGTGGCAACTTTACAATGTAATGTCGTCAGTGCGAAAGAAACTATCTACTCTGGTGAGATTAGTATGTTAATTGCTACTGGTGTAGAAGGTGAAGTCGGTATTTTGCCAGGACATATTCCTTTTATTACGCTATTAAAGCCGGGTACCATGCAGATCAAAACTAGCAATGGTAATGATGAAATGGTGTATGTGTCAGGTGGTGTTTTAGAAGTACAACCGCATTTAGTGACGGTATTGGCAGATACGGCAGTACGTGCAAATGACTTAGATGAAGCCAAGATTTTGGAAGCACGTCGTCATGCAGAACAAACCTTGCAAAATCAAAAAGCCGATATCGATACTTCTCCGGCTTTGGCAGCATTGGCAGAATCTTTGGCACAATTGCAAACCTTACAAAAATTCAAAAACCGTGCCTAATTTTGATGCGAACGTGTTTAAAGACAGTGGCTATGACCACTGTTTTTTTATGGGTAGTTAAAGATATAAGTGCTTAAAAAAGAGTGCTTAAAAATTTGCTAACTACCTTTTAAACAAAAGTTAACAAAAAATTTTACCAGTTATTGAACAGACAACATTATATCGTATGCTTTTGCATCTTATTAAATGTGGTATTTATACTTTTTTATGTTTAGTTACGTTTTAACAATATTAAATTGGCTATTTTTTCGCTAAATTAATTCAATTATATTGTAGTAGTACAGGCAATGCGTAAACTTTCATTACCTATTGCTGATAGATAAATAAAGATATATTCTGATATAAGTATTAAGAGTATGTATAAAATTTTTTGGAGGAAATTATGTCAGAAGAAGAGTTGATACCCCGCGTATTGATTGTAGAGGATGATGAGCGTCTTGCAACCTTGACTCAAGATTATTTGCGTAAAAATGGTCTAGATGTGGCAATTGAAACTGACGGTAACCGTGCCATTCGTCGTATCGTGGCTGAGCAGCCTGATATGGTGGTGCTTGATGTGATGTTGCCAGGTAGTGATGGTTTGACGGTATGCCGTGAAGTACGTCCTCATTTTCATAACCCTATCTTAATGCTAACCGCGCGTACCGAAGATATGGACCAAGTATTAGGTCTAGAAATGGGTGCGGATGACTATGTGGCAAAACCGGTTCAGCCGCGTGTGTTATTAGCGCGTATTCGTGCACTATTGCGCCGCTCTGATACCGCGCCAACTGATGAAGTGCCACAGCGTCTTGAATTTGGCGATTTGGTTATTGATAACGGCGGTCGTTCGGTTACTTTGAACGATGAGCTTGTTGACTTTACCAGTGCAGAATATGATTTATTGTGGTTGTTGGCGTCAAATGCGGGTCGTATCTTATCGCGTGAAGACATTTTTGAACGTCTGCGTGGTATTGAGTATGATGGTCAAGACCGCTCGATTGACGTACGTATTTCTCGTATCCGTCCGAAAATTGGTGATGATCCAGAAAACCCTAAACGTATCAAAACCGTTCGCAGTAAAGGCTATCTGTTTGTCAAAGAAAACTAACATAGTATTGATAAACACAGTATTGAAAAAAGTCAGCATCAAGCTGGCTTTTTTTATCGCTATCACTGGTAACTTTGCTACCTAGCAATTGGTAGATTTAGCACAACAATTTGCTACGTTACTAGACAATCGCTTCATGAATTTTACATTGTAATATTAATTTTGCTAGGTAATAATACGGCTATTATCTTTTGACCTTAACCCTAGATTTTTTATGCCACTATTATCCTCCTTAAACCAATCTATCTTTCTGCGGATTTATGCAGGTCTGTTACTTATCTGTTTGTTGGTTGCGTTGTTTGCGCAATTGCTTATCACCACTATCAACGCAGAGCGCGTACAGACTTATCGCGAGGATATGGCATCAGCGGCATTTTATCTCATTGACTCAGGATTGTCGCGCCAAGTAACGGCGCAAGAGCGTAATTTTTGGCTCTCTGATGTCAGTACCTTATTTGATACCAAGTTTAATATCGAACCGATCTCAAAAGCGGACTTTAGAACCAGCGAAATCAATCGACTCAATAAACAACAAGCCGTAGTACGTTTTAACAGCGATACCAATACGGCTGAGATTTATCATAAAATCTCGGGTGAAGATAACGTCTTGCATGTGAGTTTTAATAAACTTAGTGAGCAACAAATCAAAGGGGTAGGCGTGTTGCTGCTCGATGATTTGTCTTACTATCGTACTTTGGCAGAAAAACAGCAACGCTTGCAACAAATTCAAAAATTTTTCCCTTTTAAGCTCACCTTGCAATCCATTAATAAATTGCAGCTTGATACCGACCAAAAAGCGCGCCTGTATCGAAAAGATATCGTGATTATGTTCCGTGACAATACCAGTGTAGAGAATTCATCGATTCGGGTATTAGCACCAACTGAAATCCAAGATACCGTGGTGGATTTGGGACCTATTCCGCTATTTAACTGGTTTCCGCTTAATTTGATTATTAGTATCACGCTCATTAGTATGTTCTTAATCAGTCTAGGGGTGTATGCGCTGATTTTTCCATTAGAGCGTAAATTGCAGCTTATTCAAAGCGGTATCACCAAAGTGCGTGAAGGTAAGCTTAATACCAAAGTAAAAGTCGTTGGCGAAGATGAAATTGCCCATCTAGCCGCAACTTTTAATAGTATGACTGAGCACATCCGCCGTTTGATTGAATCCCAGCGCGAGTTGACCCGTGCCGTATCCCATGAGCTGCGTACCCCAGTAGCACGTATTCGCTTTGCTGTGGATATGCTGGCTGATACTGATGATTATGACGATCGGATGAGTCAGCGTGATTATATCGATCAGGATATCGAATCGCTCAATGGCTTGATTGATGAAATTTTGACCTATGCCAAGCTTGAAGAAGGCTCACCTAAAATGGACTGGGAAGATGTCGATTTGCAAGAACTCGTTTCGCAGATTGTCCGCGAGACCAATGCGCTTGGTAAACCTGTCACCGTCAAAGTAGGTAAGGTGCAAAAAGGTGCGTTTGCACAAGCCGATAGACGCTATTTACACCGCGTGTTGCAAAACTTGGCAGGCAATGCCACCCGGTATGCCGAAAGCACTATTATCATCTCAGCAGGCTTAGAAAAAAATGAAGCCTTTATCAGTGTGGAAGATGATGGACAGGGTATTCCAGAAAAAGACCGTGAAAAAGTCTTTATCCCATTTGCGCGTCTGGATGATAGCCGTACCCGTGCCTCGGGTGGTTATGGTCTGGGCTTATCAATCGTGTCTCGAATTGCGTTTTGGTTTAATGGCCGGATGTCAGTGGATGAAAGCCCGACCTTGGGTGGGGCGCGATTTATCATGACGTGGCCGAAGAGCCAGCTAGCGTCAAGTATTGAAGCCGATGAAATTACCCAAAAAAGTAGCGAGAAAAAATACACGCAAGTGCAAGGGTCATAAGTTCGTTACCAGTGATGCTTGCAAATTTGCTCAGACTGGGCTAAATTTCAGTGAGTTATGCAATGGTTTAGCGAAATTCGCGCATATCAATTAACCGATGAGCGAAATCATCTAACCGATGAGCGAAATCATCACAAGCGAGGATGGCATGCGTTATCTATTTTTAGCATTGGTGGTACTCAACATAGCTGTTTTTGGTTATTATAGTTTTTTGCGTAAACCTACTGAAAGCCAGTCCGTCTCGCAGGCGCGCGCAGCATTGGTTCACCCTGTCACAGCCACCAATGTGTCAAGTGAATTACCCCCCATGATTG
Organism: Moraxella sp. 179-F 1C4 NHS; assembly: GCF_045370505.1. NCBI lineage: Bacteria > Pseudomonadati > Pseudomonadota > Gammaproteobacteria > Moraxellales > Moraxellaceae > Moraxella > Moraxella sp. 179-F 1C4 NHS. The sequence continues at coordinate 24,020 of NZ_JBIQEC010000007.1, forward strand.
GTACTAAAAAGTAAAAATGGCTATCAAAAATCAAGGTTACTAAAACCAAAGCTATCCAAACCAAAGCTATCAAAACCAAAGCTACTAAGGAATCATGGTTAGCCTAACCTATTAAGCAACCAATTAGTTTTCTGTCATCCTTGCTCTATAATCATTCATTCTATAATCGGAATATTCACCACCACTACTAAACCGCCGCCATTGGGCTGATTACGAGCGATGACGCTACCATTGTGCAGATGAGTAATGCGGCTGACAATCGCAAGCCCAAGTCCACTCCCTTGCGTGGTACGTGCCGTTTCGCCCCGCTCAAACGGCTGCATAATCCGCTCAAGCTGATCTTCGGCAACGCCTTGCCCTTCATCGCTAACTTTGATGATTAAGTATTTTTGTCTAGAGGTTATCTCTGGTGTTAGTGTTTCATCGGTGACCACTTGCTCGGTAGGCTGTAGCTCATCATCAATGCTAATCTCAATATGAATGGGCGGCTGACCATAGCGACAAGCATTATTGACCAAATTAACAATGAGACGTTTAATGGATAAAGGTCGCAATGGCACACTGGGCAGATCGTCTTGGATATCGATAATAAATGGGGTGGGGGCAAACTGCACCACAATCTCGTTAATGATGGGGCGTAGGTTAGTCAATCGTACCGCTTCATCTGAGCCATCTTTCATAAATGAAATAAACTGTTCCAAAATCGCGTCCATGTCCTCAATGTCATACACTAGCCCTTCCCGCAAAAACTCATCGGGTAGCATCTCAGCTGTGAGTCGCATCCGCGTCAGTGGTGTGCGCAAATCATGGGAAATACCAGCGAGCATAATATTGCGTTCTTTTTGGGTTTGGGTCAGGTTATGAAACAGTCGGTTAAATGCCAAATTCACCTGACGAATCTCTGTTGAGCCTTCATTGGTCGCCAAATTGTTGGCGTGTCCAAGGGTGATGTAATCAATCGCCACTTTTTGTAGGCGTTTGAGCGGGCGATTTAATTGTCTTACCAAAAACAAAATAGTCAGCAACGTGGCAAGCGGAATCCCCAATAAGAAAAAATAAATCGACGTTGGGCTATATTTGGCATAAAACTTGACAGGCTCTTGCAGCCAAACATCCGGATGCGCGCTGTCTTGAATATACAAAATCGGTACGGGTTTGAATTTAAAATTGACCGATACAGGACGCTGCATCACGGTTTCCATCTGTGTTGCCATCTGCTGGGTAAAATAATCCACCAAGGTTTTTTCTTGAAAAGAGGGTATCTGTTGTGAGTCAGTAATCACGTTAATATGCGAGGCGTCAATAATCCAGTTTTTAAGCTTGGGATTGTTTTTAAAATCTTTATCCGCTTTATCAATCATCAACAGCTGATTGGCAAGATAAGTCGCATGGTTTTGTAGCTCGGGTAAATACAGACTGCGCCAAAAAAACCACAGCGACAATGCCACGCTCACCAGCACCATCAACATCACCATCAAGGTGGTTTGCCAAGTGTGGCTATAGCCTTTGAGTTTGGGTAAATGCGGTTTCATGATGGGGTATCCTGATGGTGGCTGTACAGCTGAGTCAAAACGGGCAACGGCACTTGCATCCTGTTATAATACGCAGATAGCTTGGCAAAATTAAAGGGGCAATCATGCAGTTTTCAAAGTTTGGTGAAAAGTTTACCAAAAATAGCGGTATTTTGCAGTTAATGGATGATTTGGGCAATGCGCTTAACAGCGAGCAACCGATTAATATGCTTGGCGGTGGCAATCCAGCACGGATTGATACAGTTAACCAAACCTATTGGTCGGTGTTTAAAACCCTAGCTGAAGGTGATATGGGCTCAATGGCCATCGAAAATATCGGAAACTACTCAACGCCGCAGGGCGATGCCAAGTTTATTGCAGCATTGGTAGATTTTTTTAATCGCCATTATGATTGGGGACTTACCACAGACAATATCGCCCTGACCAATGGCTCACAAAACGCATTTTTTTATTTATTTAATTTGTTTGGTGGACAGTTTGACGATCAAACACAAGGCAGCCTGGATAAAAAAATTCTATTACCACTTGCCCCAGAATACGTGGGTTATGCCGATGCCCATGTGGATGGGCAGCATTTTATCGCAGTGCCACCCAGCATTGACTTTGTCCAACATCAAGGTGAAGACGGCTTTTTTAAATATCGAGTCGATTTTGATACGCTAGAAAATTTGGCTGAATTGCACAACGGCGAAATTGGGGCAATTTGTTGCTCACGCCCCACCAACCCAACAGGCAACGTGCTGACCGATGACGAAATGGCGCGCCTTGAAGCAATTGCTAAGCGTTTTGATATCCCACTGATTATTGACAATGCGTATGGGATGCCATTCCCCAATATCATCTATAGCCAAGCCACGCTCAATTGGAATGAGCAAATTATTTTGTGCTTTAGCTTATCAAAAATCGGTTTGCCTGGGGTGCGTACAGGGGTTGTGGTCGCCAATCCGCAGGTGGTCAAAGCGATTAGCAGCCTAAATGCGATTGTTAATTTAGCGCCGACCCGTCTTGGCGCGGCGATTGCTACGCCACTGCTACAAGATGACCGGCTAAAAGATTTGTCAGACAATCATATTCGTCCGTTTTATCAAGGACAAGCCAAATTAGCGGTGCAGCTGCTAAAACAAGAACTGGGCGACTTGCCAAATGATGCGATGAAAATCCACAAGCCTGAAGGCGCGATTTTCTTGTGGGTATGGTTTAAAGATTTGCCGATAACCACGGTGGAATTGTATGAGCGATTAAAAGCTAAAGGCACATTGATTATCCCCAGTGAGCATTTCTTTGTTGGCGTGGATACTGAAAACTTTAAACACGCCCATGAGTGCATCCGCTTAAGCATCGCCCAAGATGATGACACGCTGAAAAAAGGGATTGCCACGATTGGGGAAGTGGTGAGGGCAGTTTACAATTCTTAAATTGCTACGGAAAAAATTGTGCTATATTAATCAATAAATCACAAATTTATGTGACATTTGGAATTTTATGATTAAATATATCCGATTTAATAATTTTTATTCGTATCTTGATGAGACAGACTTGTCGTTTGAACTCGGCAAACAGGCGACAGCTTCTGCCTATGATTTTACCGTCAAAACAACCCAAGATAACATTCGCTTAAATAAAATTATGGCGGTAGTTGGAGCCAATGGGTCGGGGAAAACTCAATTCCTTAAACCATTGTCTTTTTTGACTTGGTATATATGTACTTCTGCTAAAACATTTGATAGTGATAAACAAATAGTTATACAAACCCATATATTAAGTGAGTCTGAAGATGCCACATTTCATATGGGTTTTTTGCTAAAAAACTTAGAAAATAATTTTGAAGAATACAGGTATGAACTAGTTATTAATAGGGAACAAATTGTAAAAGAAAATCTTTACAAAAAATCTAGTAGTCAATTCAGTTACATTTTCAAACGTTCATACGTTAACGGTGTTCTAGATTACAGGCATAATGGTTTCATTAGACCCTCTTTAGCAAATGATGCTCAAAAAAATGTTTCATTAATTAGTTACGCAGAAATTTTTGAAAATGAAATTGCTAAGAAAATTATTAATTCCTTAATGAATAATGAGTCAAATGTTGTCGCTGGCGGTAGACTAAGTCAAAATGCGAATTCTATTGTTAAAGCTACTAAATTGTTTAACGAGAATGAAAAGCTTAAGAAAACAGCAGAGGATTTGCTATGCAAATTTGATACAGGGATACAGGAAATAGTTATCAAGGAAATCACTGCTTTGGCAAAAGACTCGTCAGAAACACAAGAAATATTATTGCCTTTTGGTATACATAGAACTATAGACGGGAAAACTTTTGAACTTAATTTTTTCCAAGAGTCTAATGGTACACAGTCAGCTTTTAACTTACTAAGTTTAATCTTACCTGTCTTACAAAATGGCGGTATTGCTATTATTGACGAACTCGACAACGACTTACATCCGCATTTACTTCCAGAGATTTTTAATTTATTCCGTTCCGAACACACCAATCCCCACAATGCCCAACTTATCTTTACTTGCCATACGCCTGAAGTATTTAATATTCTCAACAAGCATCAAATTTATTTGGTAGAAAAAATCGACCAAAAATCAGAAGCATGGCGATTAGATGAAGTGGAAGGTATACGCAATGACGATAACCTTTATGCCAAATACATGGCAGGGGCTTTTTCTGCCGTACCGAATTTGTAAGGGATAGGCATGGCGAAGAAAAAAATACGCAATCAACAACAAACCACCTTAATTATCGTGGGTGAAGGCGAGCATGAGCAAGCATTCTTGCAACACATGAAGTCGATTTATGATAATCGGTTGTCAGGTAAAAAAGTTACGCTAGACTTTGCAGGAGGTGGCTCACCGCATGACGTCATCAAATATACAGTCAAACAGACCCAACACCGAGCGTTTGATTATATCTATATTTTGATGGATTCAGATGTAGCGATTGAAGCAAAAGACACCAAAACCGCTAAAGAGAAAAATTTTATCCTACTGCAATCTGAGCCATTGTGCCTTGAAGGAATGTTGTTAGAGGTGTTAAAACAGGCAGCACTACCGACATCCCAAGCTTGCAAAAATAAATTACATCCGCAACTATCAGGCAGTCCAACTGAAGCCAATAGCTATTCACCGTTATTTGATAAACCTGTTTTGGATAAGACAACCAAAATGACCATTGTCACGTTGCGAGAAATCTTGAAAAAAAGCTACTAGATTCTCCACTCCACAAAATTCTTCAATAGCTGCAACCCTGTGGTATGGCTTTTTTCGGGGTGAAACTGGGTCGCAAACAAATTATCTTTAATCACGCTGGCACAAAACTCGACGCCATAATCACAGGTTGCCGCCACAATCGAGGTATCAGACGGCACACAATAAAAACTATGCACAAAATAAAAATGGGTATTATCTTCAATCCCTTGCCATAGCGGATGCGCCAAATCCATATGGGTGATAGTATTCCAGCCCATATGCGGCACTTTAATGCGTTCGTTTTTGTCATCTAGCCAATGATCATCAAAGCGTTTGACGTCACCACCCAGTACCCCTAGACAGTTTACCCCGTCATTTTCTTCTGAGCGCTCAAACAACGCCTGCATTCCGACACAAATCGCCATCACAGGCTTATTAAATACAGCCGTTTTGACAGCATCAGCAATACCTGCTGCCTGCATCTCTGCCATACAGTCGCGCATTGCCCCTACGCCAGGGAAGACGATTTTGTCCGCTGCCGCAATCACCGCAGGGTCACGCGTGATAGACACATCAGCGCCCACTGCCGTCAAGGCTTTACCCGCCGAATGTAAATTACCCATGCCATAATCTAACAATGCAACCTTTGTCATCTGTTATCCTGTTGTCAAAAAAAGCCCAAAACTTCGATTAAGCGCTGATATCACTTGGCGCTCATCATCGTCAATTACCAAAGAAGTTTTGAAAAATGCCAAAATAGCCATTATATTAATATCATCACATTGCTGCGCAAATAGCACTATTCGCAAAATTGTAAGGACAATAATAATGGCAGAAAAAAACTATTATGACATTTTAGGCGTCGATAAAAAAGCCAGTGAAGCAGATATTAAAAAAGCCTATCGCAAACTGGTACGACAATATCACCCTGATATCAACGACTCACCCGATGCCGACGCCAAAATGGGTGAAATCAATAACGCCTATGAAACGCTCAAGGACGCTGAAAAACGCGCCCAATACGACATGATGCTCGACAACCCTTATATGGGTCAAGGCTTTGGCGGTATGGGGGGCGGCATGGGCGGCGGTCAGGGCTTTAATGCCAATATGAGCCAAGCGGATTTGGATGAAATCCTTCGCCAGTTTGGTGGTGCCGGTGGGTTTGGCGGTCGTCAATCGCAAGGCGGAGGTGCGGGTGGCTTTAGATTTGATGATATTTTCTCGACATTCGGGGGCGGGGCAGGCGGGTTTTCAGACGGATTTGGTGGCAGACAGTCGCAACGCTCGACCAAAGGCGACGATCAGCATGCCGAGTTATCAATTGATTTGAAAGCCACTTATGAAGGCGATACCCGTAAAATCAGCCTAAATTTACCCGTACAAACCGCGACAGGGCTGGATTATCAAACCAAAACCATTGAAGTCAAAATCCCCAAAGGTATTGCTGAAGGGCAACAAATTCGCTTGGCAAAACAAGGTAATCCAAGCCCGTATGGCGGTGATAATGGCGATTTGTACCTAAAAATTAAATTTAATCACCCAGACAATATCCGTGTAGAAGGCAAAGACGTTTTTCAAACGGTAGACGTTGCGCCTTGGGAAGCAGCTATGGGCGGTCAAATCACGGTCAACACGCCTGCTGGCAAGGTCAATGTCAATGTCCCAAAAAATAGCCGCACTGGTACCAACCTGCGCCTTAAAGGTAAAGGTATCCCAGCCAAAGAAGCTGGTGATTTATATTTAAGTTTAAATATCGTGTTGCCAAAAATCGATACAGACGCAGATATCCAAGCGTTTGAAGCGTTCAAATCGGCATTTGCCTCATTTGTCCCAACGCGCTAATCTATTGATAATTAAGCTCTATTGATAACTAAGCAAAAAAAATAGGCAGTACAATAAAAAAAATGACAAACAAGCACCAAACATAACTAGAGATACACAACAGGAGTGCAACATGGCTCAAACCACCAATACGGATTTATCATTACGGTTAACCTTAGATGATTTGATTATGGCGAGTAGTTGGGATAAAAGCTGGGTATTAGCGCTAATGGATGAAGATATTATTTATGCTGAAACACCTGCTATCGACAGCCAGCCCTATTTTAATAGCGCACAATTGACAACAGTGCGCCTTGCCTCACGCCTACGCCGCGATTTTGATGCCAGTCCACAAGCGATTGGCTTGATACTATCGCTGCTTGACGAGCTAAGACCGCTTCGACAGTTACAGCGGCAAATCACGCTCACGCGAATGGTTCATGATGTGGATGACAGCTAGCAAACATCAAGTTAGCCAACATCAATTAGGTGAATTTAATGCTAAAAAAGGGCGGGTTATAGTGTGATAACCCGCCCTTTTTATTTGCTACAGCAACCGATTATTGGGCATAACCGTGATTACGGAGCCAGTTTTGTAAAAGTTGAATTTCGGCTTGTTGGGTATCGATTAGGGTATTGGTAAGGCTACGCACTTTGTCATCGTTACCATATTTGGCAACCACTTGTGAGAACGCAATCGCGCCTTTATGATGAATCAGCACGGTTTGGGCAAACGCTTGGTCGGCATTTTTAGTCATGACGGTGTCCACCATTTCTTGCTGCATATCATCGATAATGCTATCGATTTCTTGCTGGGCTGCCACACTATCTGCCATCGGCTGATTAGGGTCCGCGGTGTTTTGAATTAGTTGCATGGCAAGCCAATTCTGTAATATTTGTGATTCATTTTGGCGTGAGCTGATAATGTCTCGGGCTAAACCTAGCAGTTCAGGATTTTTGCCATATCGCTGCTCAATACTGGCAAGCGCGATGGTTTCATCAAAATGACTCAGCATAGCTTTGACAAAAATCATATCAGGCGAGATGGGTATATAGTCAAATTGATTGAGGGCGGTTGGCTCACTGGCTGCAGCCGTATCGATACTCGGCTGTTTGATGACAGTAAAATACGCTTCTTGATAGTCATTAATGGTACTTGAGTCAGGCAACACATAACCTTGCGCCAATTGACTGACGGTAAGCATGTTTTTATTGATTGCCTGTGTGTCTAATACTTGGGGCAACGGTTTATCATCGAATTCTTGGGGCGCGCTCACGGTGGCAGCGGTAGGGGGTGCTGGCTGCTGAGAATCAGATTGCTCACAACCAATCATGCTGATAACTGCGATGACAAGCAAGATTGGTGGTGCAGTGTTGGCCATGTATCGGCTCCCATGCCTTGATTTTATACGGTGTGTTTTGAAATGATGATTGTAAGCATTAACTGTAAGCGTTGACTGTCAGCATTGATTATTCGTCATTAGACAAGAGTATAAAGTAGGGCAAGCACAGGGACTATATCAATTGTGTCATGGCAGCTTGCTTATCATTTGCTAGCTGTCGATTGTGCTAGCTGTCGATTATGCTAGCTGTCGCTTGCGGGCAATATTCCTGCCAAGATAAAAAACGCGCGATAAGCGGCTACTTTTTTCTCCAAGCTTTGCGGATAAGCGCGCGAGGTCGATGGCAACCGATAAATACCAAATGTTCGCCCAAAAGCGTTAACTTCAAGAAACTGATTAGTTTTTGGCAGTTTATAGGGTGTTTGACTGGGATCAAAATAGGGTGACGCGGGGTCACTGATACTTTGGTTGACCAGCGCTATCAGCACTTCTGTGGCTTTGCCACCAGTGGTGTAAATCCACTTGACCTGCTCAAGCTGTGCCAAAACTTTACCCAAATCAATCGTAGCCACCACGGTTAAATGTTCGTCAGCCGCATTGCCTTTTTCGCGGATGACATGAGTGACTGAGGGACATTCACCGATGTTATAAGCCTGTAAAAATGCTTTAATTTTTTCGGCATCAAAGCGTTTTTCGTCACCGACTCGAAAATAATCGATATCATCAAAAAACACTTTGCCCATGATACGCCACATATCGTTATAAAAGTTGGGGTAATGAAATGCCATGCACCATTTATCAGGCGTGGGCGGCATGGTACCCATCATCAAAACTTTGGTATCAGCAAAAAAGAAGTTACCAAACGGATGGGCTTCGACACGCGGGTCAGTCAATAAATCAGCAGACATATCAGTTTTTATTTCTAATTAAATACACGCCAAGCGCGGCACTGGCAATAATCGGTAATAGCACCATAAAAAACGGTGAAAATCCCGTGCTTAGACTGACAAACCCGACCAAATCTTGCAGATAACTAAATACCAAGCCAAATAAAAGAGCGATCACAATACGATAGCCCAAGCTTTGGTTACGCAAGGAGCCAAATACAAATGAACAAGCAACCAACACTAACGATAGCATGGCAAAAGGCGACAATAGTTTTTTCCAAAAGGCAACTTCATGCTCAAGTGAGCGGCGTTTGTCTTTGGCTAAGAGCTGTTGGTGCTGCCATAATTCGGTCACTGACATGTTATCAGGGCTGCGTGTTAACAGATAAATCGCTGATGGCTCAATGGGTAATTGCAGCGTCATAGTCGGGATGGTAGTCAACTGACTGTGCCCATCGGCGGCAATGGTTAATTGTTTGATTTGTTGCAGCTGCCAGCCCGATGTTTTATCGGCGGTATTTTGACTGACAAAGCTGCCGGTATCGGCTTGCAGCACTTGCTGGATATGGGCAGTGTCGTCTAGCTGCCAAACCTTGATATTTTTGAGCTCGCCTTTGGTATTGGCATAGTCAATATTGATGATGCGGTTGGCTTGTTTGTCCCAATAACCGTTGATGGCACTTGATAGCAAAGGTTTGTCATGTTTGACTTGGTGCGCTAACTGATTGCTAGTTGGCACTACATACTGGCCAAGTAATAGACCGATAATGACAAAAAGAATCGCTGGTTGCATCACCCAACCGACTATTTTAAAGCGGCTGATACCTGCTGCTTGAATCACCGTAAGCTCACTGGTGTTGGCAAGCAAGCCTAGACCTACCACTGCACCTAATAGCGTGCCAAATGGCATATATTCGAGTAAATCACGGGGTGCACTATAGGCAATAAAACGCAAGGCATCTAAATAATTGTAATGGTCATTGAGATCCTGCAACTCTGCCAGATAATCAAAGACGACTTTAAGGAGCCAAAGACCAATAATGGCGCCTGCCATGGCAAAAAGCGCTTGTTTTTTAACGTAATGAGATAAAATCATGGCTGACCGCCTGGGGACAACTGACGACTTTGGCGACGATAGCGGACACGATGTACCACGCGGCTTTGCCAATTTAACAAAAATGCAAATGCGATAAAACCAACGATTAGCCAAATATACGCGTACTCACTAATGCTTTCTTTACCAATGGCAGTGCGTAGCGAAATGATACTAATCGCACAGCTAGCAAATATGAGCACTGAAGGTAACAAACGAAGCCAGCGTCCTTGACGGGGGCGTACCTGTGCAAGCGGGGTAGCAAGCATCGCCGCAATGATAATCAGCCACGGCATGGTAAAGCGATAGCCCAGCTCGGCTTTGACTTCGGGTTTTTGGGTATTGGCGAGCAGTTTGGCAGTGGTTTGGGTTTCGACATTGGTTTCGGTAATTGTTTCGCTGGCAGGTTTTTCTAGGGTAATGCGATATTTTTCAAAACTGGCTTGGTTGTATTTGGCGTTATTGGTGCCAAGCTCATAGCGACGACCCTGAAACAAATCTAGCTGCATTGAGCTATCCGTGTCTTTACTGGGTACTTGATAGGCGCGCGTGGCCGTGATGATAACATCGTTTTTGGCGATTTTGCCGCTTTTATCGGTTTGCTGCTGCACCACGTATAGATTTTTGAGTTCACGTTTTTCTTTATCAAACTCATCGACATACAGGTGATAGTTACCACTGCTGATAAAGGTTTTTGGACGCACTAAATCAAGCAAACTACCGAGCGACTGGGTTTGCCAAATCTGCTTACTGTTAGACAGTCCCCATGGTTTTGCCAAAAGACTAATTCCCATTTGAAATACAAATAGCCCAGTAATCAGCGGAATCATCAAACGTGTCAGACGGCCACGACTGATGCCACTGGCAAACAGGACGCTCATCTCATGATCCACGTACATACGACCGAGCACGAGCATCAGTGCGATAAAAAATGACAGCGGTAAAATTAGCTCAAGAAAGGTTGGAATGTTATAGCCAATAATAGCAAATAGCAAACCCACATCCAGCCTGCCTTCTGCGGCGATACCAAAATAGCGGATTAAGCGACCGCCGAGCATCAGCGCCATCAGAAATAACAGCACAATCGCAGTATTAGCGGCGACTTGTTGCGTCATATAGCGTCGTAATATCACAAGTAACCACCTAATATTACTCAAAAATTAATCAATTCAAACAGCTAGGGAAGTAAATACCAATATTGTACGACATCATACCATTGAGCGCATCTGTTAATCGGCTATTTTAGCGCGTTGCCGAGAGATTATGAATATGAATACTGTAAGGTAACATTTCACAATGACTTTTCACCACCACTTTTTACAGCCGCTTTATCAAAGTCACTTTTTACAAAGACTTTTCACAACCGCATTTTACCCTAGACAATGACGCCTGCTATCCCATCGCCCAATGTGATAACCCAAATACGATAATAGGTATGCTATGATAATAGTTATTTCTTGATGACAATAATTAAGGAGCTTAAATGAGTTTGACATTGACACTAGCGACCGCGCTTAAAAAAACGGTCAAGAATAGCTATCACGTGGTATTGGTAGATGACAATAGCCAAACTATGGGGCAACTAACGAGCGAACTACAAACCGCTGTCAGTCGCTTGATTGAAGCAAGTCGTTTTAAGGGTAAGCTTGCCGATACCGCAATCAATTATGGTACTGACAATAATGTGGGTTTATTGTTGGTTGGCGTGGGCAGTCAAGATAAATTAAACGGCGGTAGCTTGCAAAAAATTGCCAAAGCAATTTATGCAAGTTTGAGTCGTCTTACCAAATCTGCGGTTATCAGTTTAGGTGATAGTATGGATGAAGTGAGTTTTGGTCAGTTTGCATTAGCCCTGTTAAATCAAAGCTATACCTTTGATATTTATAAATCGCAAAAAGCGGATAAACCGACGCTAAAAGACGTGACCTTATTGGTCAGCGCAGACAACCAAGCCGCGTTTGACGCCCTGCTACAGCTGCAGCAGGCGACTGCGCAAGGTCAATCACTCACCAAAGATTTGGCAAATCAGCCACCGAATGTATGTTTCCCTGCCTATCTTGCAGAGCAAGCGCAAAACTTGGCAAATCAATACCCAGAGCTATTGACGGTCAAGGTATTGGGTGAAAAAGACATGCAGCAATTAGGGATGAACTGCTTTTTGGCAGTCGCTCGCGGCTCCGCGCATGAAGCTAAGCTGGTATTACTTGAGTACAATGGCAAAGCCGCCAAAAAAGACAAAAACAGCAAAACCAAAGGCAAAAAATCAAGCCTAGAGCAACCGATTGTGCTGGTGGGCAAAGGCATTACCTTTGACAGTGGTGGTATCTCACTCAAACCAGGTCTCGGTATGGGTGAGATGAAATACGACATGGGCGGTGCAGCTGCAGTCATGGGCATGATTAAAGCGCTATGTGAAGCGCGTCTACCGCTGCAAGTCGTTGGCGCACTCGCTTGTGCGGAGAATATGCCATCAGGAACAGCGACTCGCCCTGGCGATATCGTCACCGCCATGAATGGTAAAACCGTGGAAATCCTCAATACGGATGCCGAAGGTCGTTTGGTACTGTGCGACACCTTGGTGTATGTGCAGCGCTATCAGCCAAAAGTGATTATCGACATGGCAACCTTGACTGGGGCATGTATCGTGGCGCTGGGTTATGTGCGCTCAGGTCTATACAGTAACAATGAAGATGTGATTTTTGAGCTTGAACAAGCTAGCGAATCAGCGTATGACCGTGTTTGGCACATGCCACTGGATGATGACTACCAAGAGCAGCTTAAATCCAACATGGCAGATATGCAAAACATTGGCGGTATGCCAGCAGGGTCAGTCACGGCGGCGTGTTTTTTATCGAAGTTTGTTGAAGATATTCCTTGGGCGCACTTGGATATTGCAGGGACAGCGTGGCAGTCGGGCAAAGAGCCAACCGCAACGGGTCGTCCAGTACCGCTATTGATGCATTATCTCTATCGCCAAGCTGCCCAAGATGCAGTCTAGCTGATAGGACGCTGACCACCCTATGACGGCATCACAAATTAGTTTTTATATTTTATCCCCGCAAAAAAAACAGCTGGCGTTTGTCTGCCAGCTGATTTCAACCGTGCTAGCCAAAAGCGAGGATAGCATTATCGTGGTGGCAGCGTCCGAGATATTACCCTCACTTGATGACCGATTATGGTCATTGAGTGATGTGGCGTTTATTCCCCACCAAATTATCCAGCAACTTGATGACTTTTATCAACAAAAACTCCCTGCCAGTGTGGTACTTACCGATAATATTGAGCTCATCACCCAATTTGATGGCGTCGTCATCAATCTCACCAACGAAGCAATTGTAGATACCCAAGCTAGCCGCCTGCTAGAAGTCATCGACGCCGCCCCCGAACAGGTTGAAAGCGGTCGTCAAAAATACCGCGTTTATCAAGCACAATTACAAGCCCTAGCAACCAGCAGCCAGGCTACCATCCAAGTTTTTCAAATCCGATAACTTCTCTACCCAACACTTTGATAGCTTTAAATTAACAAGTTGACGATTTTAAAAATCATTTATGCAAATTGTTAAAAAATGTTAATATATCAGCCATTTTTGCGGTGAAATATTAAGAGGTTATTATGTTAAAACTTATCCAAGCGTATCAGCGCGTGGGGTTGGTGCCTTTGATTGTGATTGGATTGATACTTGGTATCTTAGTCGGTTCACTAGCCAATCCAACTATCATCGGCGGTTTATCGATGAGTGTGGCGCAAACCATCTCAATTTTGGGGGCATTATTTGTCGGTGCGTTAAAAGCGATTGCACCGTTGTTGGTGTTTATCTTAATCATTGCCGCTATCAGTCAGCATAAATCAGGCACTCAGGTCAATGTCCGCTCAACCTTGGTGCTGTATATGGCAGGTACGTTCTTGGCAGCTTTGACGGCCGTCGTGGCAAGTTTTTTATTCCCAACCGAATTGATTTTAAAAGCCGGTGAAGTCAGCCAAGCGCCACCGTCATCTTTAGCAGAAGTGATAAAAGTACTCTTGACCAACATGGTGGAAAATCCTATCAAATCGATCGTCAATGCCAACTACATGGGCGTGCTATCTTGGGCGGCGATTTTGGGTTTTGCCTTGCGCCATGCCTCAGACAATACCAAGCAAATGATTAACGATTTGGCGGAAGCGGTCTCAAGCGTGGTCAAATGGGTGATTTGGTTTGCGCCATTGGGCGTGTTTGGCTTGGTGACACAAACCATCGCTGAAACTGGTCTGTCGGTGTTATTAAGTTATGCCCGTTTGTTAGCAGTGTTGGTAGGCGCTATGGCATTTATCGCTTTAGTTGTAAACCCATTGATTGTATTTGTCAAAACCCGCAAAAATCCCTATCCACTGGTATTTACCTGTCTTAAAGAAAGTGGCATCACCGCCTTCTTTACTCGCAGTTCAGCCGCCAATATTCCTGTGAATCTAAACCTTGCGCATAAGTTGGGTTTACATGAAGATACCTATTCAATCACTATTCCACTAGGTGCCACCATTAATATGGCAGGGGCGGCGATTACCATCAATGTGATGACATTGGCAGCGGCACATACATTAGGTATTCACGTGGACTTCGGGTCTGCACTGTTGTTAGCGGTGGTATCTACCTTAGCTGCGGCGGGGGCATCGGGTGTTGCAGGGGGGTCATTGCTATTGATACCATTGGCCTGTAGTTTCTTTAATATTCCTGACACCATTGCCATGCAGGTAGTCGCGATTGGCTTTATTATTGGGGTAGTACAAGACTCGGTTGAGACAGCACTCAACTCATCAACGGACGTGTTATTCACCGCGGCAGCAGATCCCAAATACGCTTATCACCGCTAAAAGTTGCTAAAGATTTTGAGCTATATAACAATAAAAAAGGAACAATAAAAAAGGGTATCAAGCGTGTCTTTTTTATTGTCCAAATAATCAATCCACTAATTAGCCACAAAAAAAGATGCCACGTAGGCATCTTTTTTTATAAAAATCGTTTAACAATTAGCGATTATGGGTTTACTACAACGGGTACAGTTTGTACGTCAACAGGTACAGTTGTCGTTGTTGAGGCAATCGCTGTATTGTCATCAACCGGTTGCACGGTGACCGATTGAACCGCAGGACCTGTTTGGGTAACTTGCGCTACAGGCACCACCCTAGGATTTGACTGGGCATTTCTAGGCGCGACTGGCGCAACAGATTTGTTGCTGCTTTCGTCGATTTTTAGTTCAGCTGGGATATCAATGTTTACTTCGCTCGTTCTTTTAGTCGCTTTGGTGCCTTTTTTAGCCGTGGCTGAAGCTTTTGCGTTGTGCTTATTTTTTGATGCTTTTGTTGATTTTTGAGTGGTGGCTTTTTGTGGTTTTGCTTTTGCTGTGGCTACATTTTTGTGTGTGGTCGTCGATTTAGTCGTAGTCGTTACTTTGGTCGCTGCTTGGGCACTCACGGTAAGACCTGTTGCTATGACTAATGCAGTAAGTGTTGTGGCTAACTTTTTCATAATTTTTTCCTCATTGTTGATTGCTATACTTGTGTCTATAGTTATTCTATAGTTATATAGGTAGTTAGTATAATTCCCAAATATGACAGTATTATAAAGAGAATAATGGTCAAGGAAATACTAAAAGCCTAGATGCCATTATAAAACAATCATCGGCCGCAACAATGTAAGGATTAGGGACAAAATGTTGAGAATACGTAAATAAATCCTAATGCCATTAAGGAAGTTATTCGGTAGCGTTAACAATCAGTGAGCTTATCAATGCAAAGAGGTAAATTTTTATTGTAGGCTAAATTCTATGGTCTAGGCATAGGGCGGGAGCAAAAGACAAGTAATCTGACGGCATTAACAAAGCTACAGCTATATTAACACAGCATTGCAATACTTACTAACGCTTACCAGAAGCATGAACATCATTAACCATGCATGGTTTTTTTTTGCACTTTTTTATACACAGGCTATGAGAAAGCCACAAACCTTACAAAAGTGCTCGTTACAACGCTATAGAATTATTTTAATATGCACTCATGCAATAAAGCATAGGTTAACAGGCTTTAACAACTAAAATGCAAAGTGTCTAATGCAAAATTTCTAAGTGCAAAAACAGGACATTTAAAACAATAAAAAAGGAGAGTTATCATGTTTCGTTGGGCTATTATTTTTGCGGTAATCGCACTCATTGCGAGTTTCTTAGGTTTTGGTGGTGTCGCAGGTCTATCAGCAAACTTGGCATATGTGTTCTTGGCAGTAGCGGTAATTTTATTTATCATCGCCTTTATTAGCCGAAAAGTTTAAACACTAAAGTAATAAGATAGGTCTATTTAATTTGGTATGATCGTACTAAACACGCTTAAAATAACCTTTTAATATATGAAAACACGTTTGTTTGATGCAAAGTGTTAAAAATTAAAAGGTTATTTTTTTTTATCAGAATTTTCATTCAAATAGAGCTTTGCCTCGTACGCTAACAATGCTAATAAGGCAACCAAAAATGGCATGATGTAATACAGTAATCTAAAAATCAATAATACCGCCAGCATCTGCGTCCGATCGACTTTGGGCAAAGCCGTAATCATAACCACTTCAAATACGCCCAATCCCCCAGGGACATGACTTAAGATGCCGATTGCCATTGATTGAATAAACGCAGAAAAGGTCGCCCAATAACTGATATGCTCAGAAGGCGGCAATAGTAAATATAGTACCAACGCCACGGTACTTAAATCTAAAATGGCAATTGCAATCTGTTGCAGCACAATTTTGGCGGGCGGTAAGTCAAAGCGCCAACCGCGAATTACCACATGTTTGCCTTGCTTGCCAGCATATACAATAATCGCAGCAATCATACTTAACATGGTGATGCCAAGCATCCGTACATATAAAGTATGATCAAAGATGCCAAGCGATTTATCCAGTTCAGACAATAGTTGAATGGTAATCTCAGGATGGCTAGTCAAAGACGCCCCAATCAACGTGGTAATGCCAAAGGTAAACGCCATCGACACCATCCAGACGATGTTGGCAATTTCATTATGAGTCAGATTAAAACGGCGATAGTTACGATAACGGATACCACTCGCGGTGACAAGATTGAGTCCAATGGTGTGACTAATGGCATAAGCGGTAAAAGAGGTGAGGGCGACATGGCGGTAATCAAGTTTTTTGCCGATTTGGCGGAGCGCAATAAAATCATAAATGGTGAGTACTAAATAACCAAAAGCCACCACGATGGCGGCGATAATAAGATGGAAGGTAGGAATATGCGCGATAGCGTCTAGAACGTCTTGATAGTGCACAGTTTTGGTCAAATGATAAAGCGCACGAATTGCCATAAAGAAAATCAATACCGTAATCGCTGTTAATGCAAGTCGCCAAACCTGCTTAAACCAAGAGCTATTCATGCATTCAACCTAATATTTTTTAGTAGACATTACAATCATTTAATCAATTAATCGTCAACATTACTTTCATTATCTTCAAACAATGTTAAATTCAGCTCGTCATCTTGCGCAGTAGGGGTTTGGTGCGCCAAACGCTCGGCACGCAGTCGTTTGAGTCTTCGGATAGTCAATAACTTAAGTACTTGCCGCTTTTGTGAGTCATTCATCATAAGCCAAAGGTCACGCTCGGTGCGATTGCGTAAACAGCCTTTACAATACCCCTGTTTATCAAGCTCGCAGACTTGAATACAAGGACTGGCAATCTCAAATAACTCTTGCTGCTCCATCGCGGTGATAACTCCTGACTACGCCATGCAAATGCACGAGTAATCCACCTATGCAGAGATAGGGTTAACTGGGCGGAAAATCAAATAACACAGACAAAAAAGTACCACCAAACACGGCTATCTAACTAACACGACAAATTTTAACGTGTTGAAACCTCGCATCATGGCTATTTTAGCCAAGCAATGCTAAGATTAAATGTTAGCCAAACCAACAACAGTCGATATGATAATTTACTATAATTAAAAATTTGAGATAAAGCCATGCAAATTGTGTATATCCACGGACTTGATAGCAATCCAAACGCCGAAAAAGCGCAAAAACTCAAAGATTTTTGTGCCAAAAATTTCCCACAAATCAAGGTTGTTGCGCCCGATTTGAATCGTTCACCCAATGAGTCGATGGCTTTAATCCAAGAAATTATTGCCAAAGACCCGAATACAGGTTTGGTCGGTAGTTCGCTCGGTGGATTTTATGGCAATATTTTGGCAAATTTGACAGGTAAAAAAACGGTATTGCTCAATCCAAGTGTGCATAGTGGCACAAGTCTCAAGCGTTTTTTTGGGGAAGATTTTGACAGTTTGCCCGATGATTATATCGGTCACGTGACCCCTGATGGCTGGCATATTAGCAAAAAAGATATTGAGTGGTTGGTAGCAAATCGCCCCGAACAATCGCTCAATCCGCAGAATTTATTGGTAATTTTGAAAAAAGGCGATGAGTTGCTCAATTTCCAAGATGCGGTCAATTATTTTAGTCAAAGCGCTTTGGAAAAAAGCAATGCCCAAAGCCACATTATCGTAGAAGAGGGTGGCGACCATCGTATGAGCGATTTCGAGACCAAATTACCGCAAATCATACTGTTCTTGTTTGGCTTGCCGTTGATTAAGTAAAAATTTTCTCGAAAGGTCAGGCTTTAGCCTAGAAAATAGGTTTATCTCATACCACTAGCTATATCTACTATTTATTATGAATCATTTAAAATTTTAAAAAATTAAGGTTGTTATGAGTAGTTACACATCCATATCACTTGAAGTATTAGAAGGTCTTGACCCGGTACGCCGTCGCCCTGGCATGTACACTGACACCACCCGCCCCAACCACCTTGCCCAAGAAGTCATCGACAACTCGGTGGACGAAGCCCTTGCAGGTCACGCCAAAAACATTACTGTCATTCTACACACCGACGGCTCGCTATCAGTCGAAGATGATGGACGCGGCATGCCCACTGACATTCACCCCGAATTTAACCAATCGGGCATTGAACTGATTTTGACACGCCTACACGCAGGCGGTAAATTTTCTACCGACAACTACCAAGTCTCAGGCGGTCTGCATGGCGTGGGGATTTCAGTCGTTAATGCCTTGTCGCACAAAGTCGATGTTACTGTGTGGCGAAATGGCGAAGCATTCACCATGCAATTTGTCGATGGCAATGCCGTTGCTCCGCTGGCGGTTGCGCCGTCTTCTAACAAGAAAAAACGCGGTACGTTGGTGCGGTTTTGGGTCAATGAAACATACTTTGATTCACCAAAATTTAATATCAAACAACTCAAACATCATCTTAAAGCCAAAGCCGTGTTATCGGCAGGGCTGACCATTACTTTTATCAATGAAATTGACGGCGATAAAGACGTTTGGCAATTTACCGATGGGCTATCGCAATATCTCACCGAGCAACTAGTCGAAGAAATCACCCTCCCAGAACAGCCATTCGTGTTTAATTACGACGCCAAAAAAGGCGAGCGAGCAGGGTTAAGCTTTGCCATTTGTTGGCTTAGCGAGGGTGGTACGCCTGTACAAGAAAGCTACGTCAATCTGATTCCTACGGCTCAAGGTGGCACCCACGTCAATGGACTACGCACAGGTATTACTGACGCGTTAAAAGAATTTTGTGAACTGCACAATCTACTGCCGCGCAACGTCAAACTCGCTCCCGAAGATGTGTGGGATGGGGTCAATTATATTTTATCGCTAAAATTCTCCGAACCGCAATTTAGCGGACAGACCAAAGAGCGCTTATCGAGCAGAGAAGCGGCAGGCGTGGTGCAAGCCTTTGCCAAAGATGGCTTTAGCCTGTGGCTCAACCAAAACTCGGAGATTGCCAAACAAATCGCCGAACTTGCCATTAACAAAGCGGGCAAACGGCTCAAATCCGCCAAAAAAGTTGAGCGTAAAAAAATCACCCAAGGACCGGCACTGCCAGGCAAATTGGCGGATTGTCGCGGTGATTTGCGAGATGGCGCAGAGCTGTTTTTGGTGGAAGGGGACTCGGCAGGTGGCTCGGCAAAACAGGCACGTGACCGTCACTTTCAAGCGATTATGCCCCTGCGAGGCAAGATTTTGAACACGTGGGAAGTATCGCCCGATACGGTGCTTGCCAGTGAAGAAATTCATAACATCGCCATTGCCATTGGCGTTGATCCTGATTCGGACGACTTGAGCGAACTGCGTTATGATAAAATCTGTATTCTGGCAGATGCCGATTCGGATGGATTGCATATTGCCACGCTGCTGTGTGCGCTGTTTGTCAAACACTTTAAAGCGGTCGTTGATGCAGGGCATTTGTACGTTGCCATGCCACCCCTATACCGCATTGATATTGGCAAAGAGGTGGAGTACGCCCTTGATAATGACGAGCTTGAGCAAATCTTGAAAAAAGTGGCAAAAAATAAAAAGCCGCAAATTACCCGTTTTAAAGGCTTGGGCGAGATGAGTGCCGAACAACTACGTGAAACCACGATGAATCCTGATACGCGACGTTTGGTGCAGCTAGACCTTGATGACCCAACTGCAACCGATAGCGTGATGGATATGCTGCTTGCCAAAAAACGCGCCAGCGACCGTAAAGTATGGCTTGAGCAAAAAGGCGATTTGGCAGAGATTGGGGTTTAATGGCTAGGCAAAAATGATTGACGTTAAGCCTACACTGCTAGCGTGTACTTTTGAAAGTGTATGGCTATCAGCTACGTTTAAACATTATCAAGTAGATAAATCCTATGACGCTTTAGACTTTTCAAAAGAAAATGACGCTCGTGATGCGATTTATCAACTTTCCCTTTCTGCCTAACATCTAATATGGGGCAAATCTGCGAATATGACTAAATTGTTGATTACCCTGTTTTTATTCTTTATCACCGCCATTGCCGAGATTGTCAGTTGCTATCTTGGCTATCTGATGCTCAAACAGCACAAACCGCTTTGGCTCATTGTACCTATGACCATCACGCTCGCCGTGTTCGTATGGTTATTGACCCTTCATCCCACCGCGACAGGGCGAGTGTATGCCGCATATGGTGGCATATATATTGCGACGGCTTTGGTATGGCTAAAATTTGTCGATGGCGTTTCTCTGACGCACTGGGACAGCATTGGCGGTTTGGTAATATTGTTGGGTGCAAGTATTATCATCCTTCAGCCCAAAAGTTTATTATAAATTCCTCCAATCAACAAATTTGCTAATTTGAGTGAACTAATGTAAACTGAAAATTTTAGCCTAGTATCTTAATTTTAGTATCTCAAAGAGTATATTCATGGATATCAACCAAACGCCAGTAGACCCTAGCCAATTTGGGTCTAACGTGCCGCGCCGTCATGACCCAAAAATTGCCAAACTTGCCGCAAAATACTTACAAATAACGGGTTGGCAAGTGGTCGGTGACGTACCTAATGTCAAACAACTGGTGATGCTCGCTGCCCCGCACACCTCCAATGAAGATGGCTGGAATGCGGTCATGGGCATTTTATCGGTTGGCATTGATTTTAAATTGATGGGTAAAAAAGAGTTGTTTCGTCTCCCCCTCATCGGGTCTTTCTTAAAATGGGGTGGGATGATTTCAATTAACCGTCAGAAAAAAGGTTCAACTTTGCAGGCCGCCATTGAGCAATTTAACCAACAAGAGCAGCTTTGGTTAGGGTTGGCACCTGAAGGGACACGCAGTTATACCGAAAAATGGAAAACAGGGTTTTATCATATTGCCGTAGGGGCAGGCGTACCAATTTTGCCGATTGCGATGGACTATAACACCAAACAAATGCGCTTTATGCCCTTGTTTTACCCAACGGGCGACTATGACGCCGATTTACCCAAAATTTTAGAAAACTATCGCGGCGTTTTGGGTAAGCATTTTGAAAAAATGTCACAGCCGTTGCAAGATTTGCATAGCTAATTGTCTTAGCTACCCCATAAATTTCTTACGCTGTTTCTACGTTTAGCTACTTTTAGTTAAGGTAGCTTTATGTCAAGGCTTAACAAGTCTGCTGTCGCATTCATCCCATTTATCATTAGCGGGTTGATAGGGTGAAAAAAGGGGTAAAAATGCGCCATGAAAGTCCTTCTGCTGCCGATACGGTCAACAAAAGGGTATAAATTTAAAGACCGTTTTGCTATCGCCGCTATTTGCCCACAAAAAAACCTAAACCTGACGATGCCATAGGTTTTACAAACTATTTCTGCTATGATAGATACAATTTTGAGACGATTTTTAAGTAGTTATTAGACCTTAATTGGACATATCAGATAGGAAATTTTATGAGCAATAATACAGTTCCCGTATTGGCAGCAGTTGTGTTAGGTGCTTTGGCATTATCACCCGTTTTTATCAAAAGTTTTGGCAATGACCCACAAGTAGCCGCCATCGGTAGCCGTCAGTTGGCGGGTAATTCAGCCGCTATCAATGCCCAAAGCAGTGAAGTGGCAAAAGTAGGTTATAGCCTAGGTTATATGATGGGTCAAAACGTCAAAAAAGACGCCAAAGACCTCAATCCTGCTGATATCAATCAAGGTATCAATGACGGTTTTAATGGTAAAACATCGACCATGACCCGTGAAGAAATGATTAAAGCGGTACAAACCTATGAGCAAAACCAAATCCAAAAACGCCTACAAGACAACCAAGCCAAAGGCGAGGCTTTCCTAGCGCAAAACGCTAAAAAAGCAGGGGTCAAAACTACCGCGTCTGGCTTACAGTATGAAGTGCTCAAAGAAGGTACCGGCGCGCAGCCAAAAGCCACAGATATCGTAGCAGTACAATATGAAGG
Organism: Moraxella sp. 179-F 1C4 NHS; assembly: GCF_045370505.1. NCBI lineage: Bacteria > Pseudomonadati > Pseudomonadota > Gammaproteobacteria > Moraxellales > Moraxellaceae > Moraxella > Moraxella sp. 179-F 1C4 NHS. The sequence continues at coordinate 46,663 of NZ_JBIQEC010000007.1, forward strand.
TAAATTGTTAGACGGTAAAGTATTTGATAGCACCGCACAGCATGGCGGTCAACCTGCGGTATTCCCGCTTAACCAAGTTATCCCGGGTTGGACTGAAGGCTTACAATTGATGAAAGAAGGCGGCAAATATCGCTTCTACATTCCATCAAAACTTGCTTACGGTGAGCAAGGTGCCCCTCAAGGTGGTATTGAGCCAAATAGTGTGCTCATTTTTGATGTTGATTTGCTAAAAGTCAATCCACCCGCTGATGCTGCACAGCCTGCCGCAGCAGATATCCAAGCCCAACTACAACAACAAATTGAATCCATGCAATCAGCTTCTCAACCTGCCCAATAGATGGGGTTGGCATCAGCTAGGTTGATATCAATCAGCTGGGCAAGCGCAACTATCGAATTCGCTCGCCCTACCTATCTGCACTATGGCAAAGGAACTTCCCAATGATTTTAGGATATAAAAAAGTAAGTTTAGTGACTGGCATCGCTACTGGCATGCTGTTAGCAGTTACGTCAATCAGTGCAAATGCCGCACCGGCAAGCACTAACGCAAACAAAGTTGCGTCCTCTGTTTATGTACCAAAGTCCACAGTGACGGCAACTAGCCCAGCATTGGTACAAGTCGGCTATAGCTTTGGCTATCTGATGGGTGAGAGCAACAAAGACAGTATTGATGACTTAAATCTTGATGCGTTTTTTCAGGGATTTCGGGATGCATACTCAGCGCAGTCGCCCAATCTTGACAAAAAACAAATGCAAAAAGTATTGCTAGACTATCAAAAAAACAAAGAAATTGCCTATGCCAAAGAAGTACAAGCGTTAGCAGCTAGCAATGCGGCAAAAGGCAAACAGTTCTTGCTAGAAAACGGCAAAAAATCAGGCGTTAAGACTACTGCGTCGGGTCTACAATACCAAGTGCTAACACAAGGGAAGGGCAAATCGCCTAAAGCGACGGACAAAGTGAAAGTCCACTACGAAGGGCGCTCGATAGACGGTACCATTTTTGACAGCTCTTATAAACGTGGCGAACCTGTGACTTTCCCACTCAATCAAGTGATTAAAGGTTGGACAGAAGGGCTACAGTTGATGAAAGAAGGGGGTAAATACCGTCTATTTGTCCCCGCTAATTTGGGGTATGGCGAAGCAGGTAATGCCGATATTGAACCCAATAGCGTGTTAATTTTTGATATCGAGCTGTTACAAGTCAATCCACCTGTGACCCAACCCGTCAAACTTTAAGTTTTTTCCCATCTTAAAGTTTTCCCCAGTTGGCTATAAAAAAACGCTCATATTCCTATTGAGCGTTTTTTGTATGATGGGTTGAAAAGCGTACCTTTAAAGCACCTTTTTTAATACTTTAGAGTTACGGGTATTGTCATAAAAAGCATAGCGGTCAGCCGGTAGCGATTCAGCAGGGACTTCCATAAACCCATGCTCGACAAACCAATGTGCGGTACGAGTAGTCAAGACATAGAGTTCATGGATGCCACGGCTACGCGCTTGTTGCTCTAAGAATGCTATCAAATCTGCGCCACGGCTACCATTGCGATAATCGGGATGGACAGCCACACAAGCCACTTCCGCGGCTTGGTCGTTGAGTGGGTATAAAGCCGCGCAGCCTAGCACCATGCCATCACGCTCAATCACGCTAAAGTTTTCGATATCGCTCTCTAAACGCTCACGCGAACGACGGACCAAAATACCTTGTTCTTCGAGTGGCTCTAGCAGTTCAATCAAACCTACCACATCGTCGATATCGGCACGGCGAATTTCTTCATACGGGTCATGGGAGATTAGCGTCCCTGAGCCATCACGGGTGAATAACTCTTCAAGCAGTGCGCCATCTTTGGCATAGGAGATGATATGAGTACGGTGGATACCGTATTGACAAGCATCGCTGGCTGCCCGTAAGAAACGCGCGATTTCTGAACTTTCAGGAACATCACGTAAGAAGCGTGTCACCTCATGCGGAATCATCTCTTTAAGCAGGTGAGTGCCATCTTTATAGATACCTGTTTGCTCACCCAAGAAAATTAATTTATCCGCTTTTAGGCTAATCGCGGCTTGTAGCGCCACATCTTCAGCCAGCAGGTTAAATACTTCGCCTGTCGCAGAATAGCCCATACTACCCAAAATCACCACATGATCATGGATTAAATTGTTGTGGATGGCTTCGGCATCAATCGCACGTACTTCCCCAGTAAATTGGTAATCGATGCCATGACGGATACCGTAAGGGCGGGCGGTGACGAAGTTGCCTGAGATGGCATCAATACGAGAGCCATACATCGGCGAGTTGGCAAGTCCCATCGATAGCTGCGCTTCAATTTGCAGGCGAATTGAGCCAACGGCTTTTAGGATGTACGGCATGGCTTCTTTTGTAGTGATGCGCACATCGTCTGCCATCGGTGTTTCGATATGGTTCTCGGCAAGATTGGCATCAATTTGCGGACGCGCACCGTGAACTAGAACGAGCTTAATGCCAAGACTATGCAGCAGCGCAAAATCATGAATCAAATGGCTAAAATTGTCGTGATTGACCGCTTCGCCATTGAACATAATGACAAAGGTCTTGCCACGATGGGTATTGATATAGGGCGCAAAGTTACGAAACCATAATACATAAGGCGGGGTAATATACGCAGGGGTTGTGGCAGCGGCATTTTGTTGGGCAGTATTGGGTAAATCAATCATAGCGTGATAGGCAAGTATAGGGTTATTATCAGTCATCGTTTCGCCATTGGCAAGCGGTGCATTGCCATGGGTAAAACTTGCTGAAGTATCGGTTGAAGTTGGCATGATAACAGTAGACATGATAAAAAAAGTAGACGTACAAACAGCGCACGATAAAGTTTTTGTCTCTTTTAATTAAACATACATGTAAGTTTAACAGCGTGATTGCGAAGCATCGCTAAGAGACTAACGATAAGGCTATCAATAAACCTTACAAAATACAATAGCTAATCTTACTGATTTTGGCTGCGCTGTTTGTATTTAGTAAATTCATCGCGTAACTTTCAACTTGCTAGTGAGTTAAATTGTAAAGTTTGTTATGCTAATCTATAGTCAAGCATTAACCTATTTGACCATCCAATCAGCGGTGTATGCCAACCTGCCAAAAAAAGAGAATACGCTAGCACCCGCTGACACAACAATTTTGAACATTTGAAAATCATGATTTAATGGAGAATATTCATGCAAAAGCTTTCAGTATTCGCGCTAATGACCGCCTCACTTGGGGCATCAGCCGCCGCAATGGCTGTGCTACCAACGGTGGCATTAGACCCTGTTGATAATAATCAAGCTGCACCTATCTCAGCGCCAGTTGCTGAGCAAGTTCAAACCCGCATTTTAGCCTCTGTTGTTGGTCAGGATCCACAAGGTCAAGAAGTGTTAAGCCCCGTCAATGCACAAACGCGCCTTGCATCAGGCAACGTCGTAGAGTATCGCGGCTACTTAACCAATAACAGCCCCGACCGTATCCGCAACATGAAAGTGACCATGAACATCCCAGCCAATATGGAGTTAGTGAGCACGAGCGATGTAGAGCCAACCCGTGCGTTCGGCAGTATGGACGGTGCCAATTTTCAATATATGCCACTAAAAACCAACATGAATGGCGTGCTACAGAACCTACCGATGACTTACTATAAAGCCATACAGTGGGATGTACCAGGTTTGGGTCTTAATGAAGTAGCGATGGTGAAGTATCGTTTAAAAGTAAAATAATAAGCGCTCAATGCCTAGAAGGGCTCACGCATAAAACTGCTCGAAGCATAGCACCGCTCAATGATTGAGCGGTTTTTTTATTTACAATTTTTGAAACTTGCCGATTTTTTGCTCGATATCGCTGAGCTTTGCTAAGGTTGCAATTTCCCCTGCTTTTATCGTCGCCTCTCTGGCTATGGTATTAGTGGTGCCAATATCACCAACGGCTGGGCGTATCACCACGTCCGCTAATTTGATTTCAGTAGCATTTGCTTGATTGGGGATGACCGCAAATGTCTTATCCAGTAGCGCCCAAAAATCTTGTGGATGACTGTTTTTTGGCGGGCTTGAAACATCTACCGCGATGATAATATCTGCGCCCATTTGTTTGGCAGTTTGCACAGGCACAAGGCTTGTCAAACCGCCATCGCCATAGCGTTTATTGTTGATACGTGGCGGTACAAAAACGCCATACACGCTACTGGATGCCCGCACCGCAAGCCCGGTATTGCCTTTATCAAAGACGGCTTTTTGCTTGGTGGTTAAATCCGTGGCGACACTGGCAAAACGGATGGGGAGTTTTTCAATCGGTTGATTATCGACTTGGGTATTGACCCAGTTTTGTAATTTGATGCCTTCGATAAAGCCTTGTTTGCTCCAGCTATAATCGAGCAATTCATTATTGCTAACATGGGTCGCGATGTCTTCAAGTTCGCTAGCGGACTTGCCACTGGCGTATAAACTACCGACTAGACTGCCGCTACTGGTACCGACAATTAAGTCGGGGGTGATGCCATTTTTTTCCAGTACCTTGATGACGCCGACATGAGCAAAACCTTTGGCACCGCCACCGCCTAATACAAGGGCGATTTTGGGTTTTATTGATGGTTGAACGGGTGGTTTAGTAGGTTGTGTGGGTATCAATGGCGTTTGGGTACAGGCGGGGAGTGCGAAAGTTAATAGCAGGTAAGTGAATAATTTTTTCATGATTTATGACACCCAGTTATCTAACCGTAATCCTTCGACACGCTCAAACTCTCTTAGATTATTAGTCACCAAAATTAAGCCGCGGCTACGGGCATGACCTGCGATATGCATGTCATTTTCGCTAATGACGTTACCTTTTTTAGTCAAGTCAGCATAAATATTGCCGTAATGACTTGCCGCTTGGCTATCGTAGTCAAGGATAATCAAACGTGATAAAAAATCATCCACTTGTACCAAGTTTTTAGCCATATTTTGGCTGTTTTCTGCGCCAAAATACAATTCCGCTACTGTGATACTACTGACACAAATTCTAGCGGCATATTGGTTGAATTTATTTAAAGCCGCAATCGGACGTTGTTTGATGACGTGAATGGCGATATTGGTGTCTAGCATAAAGGTCAGCATACATCGCTTCCTAGGCGTTAGTCAAAGCTTTCACGTTGGCTGATAGGGGCGTTGCTACGCTCTGCCATAAAGTCATCGCTGACGAGGTCTTTGGCAATAAAAAAGCTGTCCCATACGTTATTGATAGGGGTTAAAATACGTTCGTTACCGACTTTGCGGATATGAACATGTTTGATGTCATCAGCAAATCGCATATCCGCAGGTAGGCGCACAGCTTGGGTGCGGTTGTTAAAAAATACGCTAGCTTGGGTCATAAATTATCCTTTTTATGCTATATATAATAAGTATATAGCATAAATTTTAAAAAGCAATCTGCGCTATTTTTTAGTGAAAATTCTGCGGATTATGTTTAGCAGACAAGCATAGGAGACGCTACTTTCAGCAGGTTTTTTTGTAGCGAAAAATCTCGCTTTGCAATCAGGCTATATTAAAAACAAAACCCTGTAAATGCTGTTAAAAAATGCCATAATAAACCACCTTTTTCATTAAAATAAAATCAATAAAAACAAGCTGTCTAAGGCAAGACGAACTGCATGACCAACCCCATGATTCAACCCAATACTGACATCTTTAATCTCCCTGTCACCGCGCTTGCTGGCGTGGGTAGCAAAATCGCTGAACAGCTTGACCAACTAGGTATCGAGCGCGTGTTTGATTTGTTGCTACATTTGCCGCGTGATTATGAAGATCGCAGCCGACTGGTCAACATGTGTGATGTCGTCGATGGACAATCGGCATTGCTACAAGGTACCGTTGTCCGCGTCGACAACAAAAAGATGGGCCTCAGCGTGACATTGCAAGATAGCACAGCACAAACAACATTACGCTTTTTCAAAGTCTATCGTGGACTGACCGAAACCATGGCAGTGGGCAATACCTTGCGTGTGTTTGGTGAAATCAGTATCAGTAAGTATGGCACCCAAATCAGCCACCCTGAATATGAAATTATTACTGGACATCAACCCCTGACCAATACAGGGCTGATACCTATTTATCCAACGGTCAAAAACTTGCACCAAAATAAACTGCGTAGCTTGATTCGACTTGCGCTGCAGACGGTTAAACAAGCCGATCCTGTGATCGCTACTATCAGTGATACTGAGTGGCAAATTGTACAAAGCGCGCTGAGCCAACAGTTTCCGTTACTGGCAGGTAGCCACAACCCATTTGGGGAATTTAGCTTGCTAGAAGCCATTAGCTTTATCCATCAGCCACCGATTTATACCGATTTGAACAAGCAAATATTGGTATTAGAGGCATTAAAAAATCGCAGCCATCCGACGTGTCAGCGGCTCATTATCGAAGAAATGCTGGCGCACCAGCTGAGTCTACTGTACCGCAAGCAACAACTTTATCAGCATAAAGCACCGCGCTGCGATGCCACAAGCGCGCTTGCCAATCGGCTGTTAGGCAATTTACCTTTTACCCCGACCGATGCCCAAAATCGGGTAGTGGCGGAAATCGTCAACGATTTGTCAACGTCAGTGCCCATGCTGCGACTCGTGCAAGGCGATGTTGGCGCAGGCAAAACCTTGGTAGCAGCTTTGGCAGCGTGTTATGCGCTTGATAGCGGCTGGCAAGTGGCGGTGATGGCACCGACAGAGATTTTGGCGGAGCAACATCTTAATAACTTTAAAAGCTGGTTTGAACCGCTTGGCATCGGTGTGGGTTGGCTGGTGGGTAAGCAAACAGCCAAAGCGCGTGAAAAAGCCTTGCAACAAGTGCAAGACAACGAGGTGCAAATCGTGGTCGGTACGCATGCGCTATTTCAAGAGCATGTCAATTTTGCCAAGTTGGGCTTGGTGATTATCGATGAGCAGCACCGTTTTGGGGTTGAGCAGCGAATGGCGCTAGTAGATAAAGGCTTGGCGCATACCACACCGCATCAGCTGATTATGACAGCCACACCCATACCGCGTACCCTTGCCATGAGTGCATTTGGTGATATGGATACGTCCATCATTGATGAACTACCGCCCAACCGTACCCCCATCACCACCGTCACTATAAGCCGTGACCGACGTGATGAAGTGATTGAGCGTATCGCTGCCAACTGCGAGCAAGGCAAACAAGCTTACTGGGTGTGCCCACTGGTCGAAGAGTCTACCGTGCTTGATGCGCAAGCCGCTGAAGCGACCTATGCCGATTTGAATGATAGGCTCAATCTGAACATTGGCTTGGTGCATGGCAAAATGAAACCCAATGACAAACAAGCGGTGATGGCGGATTTTAAAGCGGGTAAAACCGCTTTGCTGGTGGCTACCACCGTGATTGAAGTCGGGGTCGATGTGCCCAATGCCTCGCTGATGGTGATTGAAAATGCTGAGCGATTAGGGTTATCGCAATTGCACCAGCTACGCGGACGCGTGGGGCGTGGCACGCAAAAAAGCTTTTGTGTATTGCTTTATCAAACGCCATTGTCAGAAACGGGTATCGAGCGGCTCAATGTGCTACGAGATAGCAACGATGGCTTTGTGATTGCGCAAAAAGATTTGGAACTGCGCGGTGCAGGGGAGCTTTTGGGTAAACGGCAGACGGGGTTTGATAGTTACTATGTCAGTGACCTAGCGAGGGATGAAAGCTTGCTAATCGTGGCGCAAGCGATTGCTAAGTACCTAATTGCTGATGAAAATCGCAAATCACAAGTGCAGCAATATATCAGCCATTGGACACCCGATGCCATCAAATACATTAACGCATGATAGCCCATAGTAGAGGCTTAAATTCTGATAAAACGTTGTTTTTACGGATAAAGGGCCTATTCACATCCGCAATTTTTTGTTATTTTATGCCATATGACTGATGGATGAATGTACACTTGCATGGCTATGGGTTTTAGTTGATTTTTTATACACGGGGCAATATCACGGTTATTAATTTAGAATTATCAATATTTTAAGGATATATGTTATGCCACAAACCAAATATGATGTACCTATCGCAGACAAAGCGCATGCGGATGAAATCATCAAAAAAACCGAAGACATCAAAGGGGTCAAGTTTGTCAATGTTAACCCTAATGGCACCATCGTTGTGACCCATGGTGACGACTTTGATGAAGCGGCATTCAAAACGGCCGTGGGTATCTAGCTACTAGTCTTGATAAGCGACTAGGTTTTATGCCTAGTTTTATTGCCTGTATGTTTTATTACATAGATTTTTGACTGCACAAAAGCTGACTTCGGTCAGCTTTTTTATTGGCTAAAATTTACCGTAAATTGTTCATTCAATCGTCATACGGTTGTCACCTTTGTCAGCTAATGTTTCCTACCGATAGCGTATCTTTTTATTACAATTTGACTTATCACAATTTGACTTTTCATATTGTGGCTTTGCCTAACCTTGAGGAAATCCCATGACTGACCAACCCGCTGAGCAAAATTCTCCTATCCACAATTTGATTAAAGATACCCAGCCATCAAACTCAAGTATCAACCGTCGCCGTTTTTTACAATCAACATCGCTTGCGACTGCCGCAGGTGCATCGATGTTGCTGGTGGGTTGTAATAATGACAATGATGATAATGATAACACAGCGCAGGTTAGTTTTTTACATGGCGTAGCCAGTGGCGACCCGCTTGCTGACAAAGTGATTTTATGGACTCGGGTGACACCGGTGAGCAGTGGCAGCAGCCTTGATGTCGAGTGGCAAATTGCCAGTGATAATGCGTTTAACACCATCATCAATAAAGGCACGAGCAAAACAAACGGTGGGCAAGATTATACGGTCAAAGTGGATGCCACGGGTTTACAGCCAAATACCCCTTACTTCTATCGATTTATATGTGGTGGTGTCACCAGTCCGATTGGCAAAACCAAAACCCTACCTGTCACGAATGTCAATCAAGTGAAACTTGCGGTGGTGAGCTGTTCAAACTATCCTGCAGGGTATTTTCACGCGTATGCCGATATTGCCAAGCGCAGCGACGTCGATGTGCTGCTGCACTTAGGTGATTATATCTATGAATATGGTCGTCATACCATCGATGACCAAGGTAAAACGGTGCCTGCCTATGCCTCAAGCCAGGCCGCACAGCTCAATCGTGAAGTCATCCCAGTTGAGGAGTTACTCACCATTACTGGCTATCGCTTGCGCTATGCCCAATATCGTACCGATAAAGATTTGCAAGCTGTACATGCCGCCATGCCAATGATTGCGGTATGGGACGACCATGAGATTAGTAATGACACCTTCAAAGAAGGTGCCGAAAATCACCAATCTAATGAAGGCGACTGGAATCAGCGCAAGATGGACGCGATGAAAGCCTATCATGAATGGATGCCCACGCGTAATAGTGTGATGACGCAAATTTATCGCAGTTTTGATTTTGGTAATTTACTCAGTCTACATATGCTAGACACCCGTGTCATTGCCCGGGACAAACAGCTAGATTACAATAATTTTTTAGTTAAAGACGCCAATGGTCAGCTCACTTTAGATGCCGCAAAATTCACCGCAGCAATGCAAGATACCAGCCGCCAAATGATTGGTTTGTCACAACAAAACTGGCTAGCAGGTCAATTGCAAGCGTCAAAGTCGACTTGGCAAATTCTAGGCCAGCAAGTGGTGATGGGGCAGATGTTTATTCCTGCACCCGTACTGCTCAACTTTATGAACCCTGCTTTGGGCGTAGATGCCGTCACTTATCTGACCCTAATGCAAAAAGCGCAGACTGCACCAACAACTTTGACGCCCCAAGAGCAAGCTATGGTACAACAGTTGCAGCAAGCGCCATTCATTCCTTATAACCTGGATGCGTGGGATGGTTATGCGGTGGCACGCGAGATGATTTATGGTATTGCCAACGCGATGCAAAAAAACTTAGTGGTATTGGCAGGCGATACCCATAACGCTTGGGCGAATAATTTAGTCAATGTCAAAGGCGAACCCGTTGGGGTGGAGTTTGCGGTACAGTCAGTGACATCGCCAGGTTTTGAAGAATACTTAGCAACAGTTGACCCAAAACAGCTAGCACTGGGGCTACCCATGCTAGTCAAAGGCGGTACGTTAAAATGGTGTGATAGCTCTCAGCGCGGTTATATGATTGTGACAGCGACCCCTGAGCAATGCACCAGCGAGTGGGTGTTTGTCAGCGATATCACCAAGCCCACCTATACAAGCAATGTTGGTAAAACCATGCGTGTCAAAGTGGGTGAGCCTTATTTGGTTTAGACAACTTTGACAAAACCCAATAAAAAAGCCGCTAACGTTAGCGGCTTTTTTTGATACATCATTACATATTTGGGTAGTTTGGGCCACCACCGCCTTCTGGCGTGACCCAAGTGATGTTTTGTGAGGGGTCTTTGATATCACAAGTTTTACAGTGCACACAGTTTTGTGAGTTGATCACAAATTTTGCGCCGCTGTCACTTTGCACCACTTCATATACCCCTGCTGGACAGTAACGCTGTGCAGGCTCAGCAAAGATTTTGAGGTTACGCTTAATTGGCACGTCTGGATCGGTTAATTTCAAGTGAGAAGGTTGATCTTCAGCGTGGTTGGTATTGGAGATAAACACGGAAGATAATTTATCAAAGGTGAGCTTACCATCGGGCTTCGGATACTCAGGGATATAAGCGTGGTCTGCGCGCTCAAGCACATCGTAGTCTGGCATTCTGTCACGAATAGTCAGAGGCATTTTACCCTTAAATATATTTTGCTCTAGGAAGTTGAACGCACCGCCCATCCAGATACCCATGCGGTGCATCGCATTTGCAAAGTTACGCGCTTGGTACATGTCGTTGTAGAGCCATGATGCTTTGAATTTTTGTTCATAGGTTGGCACTTCGTCATGTTGACGACCGGCAGCAATCGCTTCATACACGGCTTCAGCGGCTAACATACCTGATTTGATGGCGGTATGAGTACCTTTGATTTTTGCTGGGTTTAGGAAGCCTGCATCGTCACCCACTAACACACCACCGGCAAAATACAGTTTTGGTAATGAGTTTAAACCGCCTTTGGTCAAGGCACGCGCACCGTAAGATAAGCGTTTACCGCCTTCTAAAATATTGCGAATGAGCGGGTGGGTTTTTAAACGTTGTAACTCATCAAATGGCGATAGGTAAGGGTTGTGATAAGACAAGTCAATCACCATACCAAATGACACTTGGTTGTTTTCATCAAAGTATAACCACCAACCACCGTTACTATGCGTCTCGCTAAGCGGCCAACCTGAACCGTGCAGCACCATGCCTTCTTGGTGTTTGGCAGGGTCAATTTCCCAAAGCTCTTTTAAGCCAATACCGTAGTGCTGCGGGTCTTTGCCTTCTGATAGGTTAAAACGGCTGATTAAGCGTTTACCTAAGTGACCACGGCACCCTTCAGCAAAAATGGTGTATTTTGCCAGTAGCTCATAGCCTGGCTCATAGCCTGATTTCGGTTGACCTTCGGCATTGACGCCCATGTCACCCGTCAATACGCCACGAACAGAACCATCTTCGTTGTAGAGAATTTCAGCGGCAGAAAAACCTGGGAACATCATCACTTCAAGCTCTTCGGCTTGGGTGGCTAACCAACGTACAAGGTTACCCAATGAGATAATGTAGTTGCCATGGTTGTGCATCAAGCTTGGGACGATTTTTTCTGGCAATTCGCGGTATTTGGTCTCATTTTTGAGCATATAGACACGGTCACCTTTGGTTTGCACGCGAACGGGCGCACCTTTTTCTTTCCAATCAGGAATCAGTTCAGTCAGTGCATTAGGCTCCATGACCGCACCTGATAAGATATGGGCACCAAATTCTGAGCCTTTTTCAACGATACACACGCTAAAATCAGGATTGCCAGCCGCAATGGCAAGTTGACGTAGACGAATTGCCGCAGATAGACCTGAAGGTCCGCCACCCACGATAACTACGTCAAACTCCATTTGCTCGCGTTCGATGTCTTGCATACAAACTCCTTAGAAAAATAAAATTCAGTGATGACAACTTACTTAAACTTGTGCGCATTGGGTTAAACAATGCGGTCCATCAGCTTATATCTGACAATTCATCAACTTAAGTTGCATCACGATGATTTTTGCAAGGCTAGTGATCTAGAAGGTTAGCCTTTGATTATCAGTTCATCAAATAATTGCTGGCACAAGCTGGCAATGTTATCAATGGTTTTCTTGATTTTAACATATAATGAATCGTTATATGAATTCAGAAAAAATACTACTTAGTATAATAGATTAACCGTTTAACCACCTAATATTTTTGCAGGAGAAAATGACTGCCGGGCTTAATTTATCGTATCTAATCTGGCTTGCGTTATGCTATCTGTCACCTTTATATACAATAAATCGACACAGGTACTAACAGCGACTATTTGAAACCCAGCGTTGAATTGACTACTATGTACCACAAAGTGATGTCAACACAGCGCATCATGGCATTTATAAACCCATACAATACGCTAAATACTAATCTAAATAAAAACTATCACAATACGAGCCAGAAAATGACTAATAATGATAATGCAGCGTCTAAACCCAGCTTTGATATTAATTTTGATACTAGCGTTGATATAGGCGAGCTAAGCCAACAAATCGAGCAATCGGTCGCTTCGCAAGCGGTAGCAGCCGCAAATCATCCGACACGCCAAATTCCACCGCTTGAAAAATGGCAACCCAAACTCAGCGGTACGATGGATGTGGTGGTCAAAGCTAATGGCGAGTGGTGGCATGAAGGCAGTCAAATCACCCGTCCACTACTCATTGATCTGTTTGCCAAAGTATTATGGTCAGAGGTTGATGACAACCACCACGTTGAGTATTTTTTAAAAACCCCTGTTGAAAAATGGCAAATCCAAGTAGAAGACGCGCCACTGCTAGTGAATCAAGTGGACGTCATTAACGAGCAATTTGGCGACACTAGCAAACCGGTGTTGCAATTCACCACCACGCAAGGCGATGTGGTGATTGCTGACGAGCAGCATCCGATTCGTTTGGGTCTGCCATTTACCCATGCTAGCCAGCATGATGTTGGCCTACAGCAAAAACAAGCCAGCCAGCCTTATTTATTGGTTCGGCAAAATGGTGACTCAGCGCTATACGGACTCATTCATCGCAATGTGTTTTACCATTTGATTAACTTGGGTGAGTTGGTAGAGAGTGAAGAGGGGACGTCATTGATTTTGCACAGTGGTGATAGCATTTTTACCTTGACCATGAGCGCATAAGTCTCAGCGTTAACCAAACTGTTGATAAGTTTTGAGCAAGTAAAGTGACGAATGGGCTGTCAAATTCGGCCCCGCATTTTTTTGTAGTGAGTACCTAAAAATTGGTATAAGATAGTGGTCTGTTTTATGGGTACAGTTATTTTGCGGTTTAAAATAGCAACACCCTGCGAGTTGGACTGATTAGGCTATGGTAGAGTTAGCAAGCGCGCCGATAGGCGTATTTGATTCTGGGTTGGGCGGATTGTCGGTATTGACCCATTTGCAGCGGCGCTTGCCATTTGAACGTTATATCTATCTTGCCGATACCCTGCACGTACCCTATGGCTCACGCAGTGAAGCACAGATTCGTGAGCTTACCTTGCAGGCCGTGGCATGGCTACATTCGCAAGGCTGTAAACTTATTGTGATAGCTTGCAATAGTGCCTCTGCGCATGGATTACAGGCGGCAAGGCGGCAGTATCCTCAAGTGCCGATTGTCGGCTTAGTCCCTGCATTAAAACCTGCGGTAATGCAGTCGGCGACCAAGCAAGTCGCGGTGTTGGCAACCCCAGCGACCTTGCACGGGTATTTACTCAATGAAGTTATTGAACAAGTCGCCAAACCGCAGCAAGTGACTGTCCACAAATATAGCTTTAGCAGCTTAGTGCCTTGGGTAGAATTGGGTATGCCAAGCCATCACCCAGCCGTGACTGATTTAGATCACTTGCTAAGTGAGTTACAGGCTAAAAAGGTAGACCAATTGGTACTGGGCTGTACCCATTTTCCTTTTTTTAAAGCCTATTTGGCACAGCGTATCGACGAGCTAATGACCCACCAAGCTATGGGGCAAGTGGCATTGATTGATTCGGGCGATGCCATTGCCAAACGCGTGCATGATTTGCTTGAGCAAGCCAATCAGCTTGCCTCTCATAAAGAGCGACCACGGTTACAGTTTTATGCCACCGCCAACTTACCCACTACTGAGCAGGCGGCAACGCGTTTGTTGCAGCGATTTTTGCCAGAGTTGGGGATTGATTTTTTTACCTTGTGTGTGACTCAACATGGTGCAGTGTATTGAGCTTGTTGATTAGTCAGCATGGCTTTTTACCCTTTTAGTTTTTAACGATTTAGCTTTTAACGATTGAGCTTTTAATCCTTTACCTTTTTAATTAATTGCGTTCATTAGAGCGTTATGGAGAAGATAGCATGTCTCAAAAGAAACGTTATCATATTCATATCTCTTTGGTGAGAAATGAAAATCTCTACCTAGAGAACGCGCTAGAGTACGCGTTATCGAAGGATTATTTTTTGACTTGGGATTTGCTTGCCACCAATACCAATTTTGTTGAGTACAGCCGCCAACAAATCGACCAATGCGATTATATGATTTTTATTTTGGGCAATGATTACGGTCATTTAAGCCTATCTGGTGTCAGTTATCTGCACTTATCTTATATCTATGCGTCTTCAAAACGCGTCCCGATGATTGCGCTAGTCAATACCCAGCTGAACCAAAATGAGCTATTACGCCAACGGTTGGATTTGTTTAATTTGGTGATTAAAGAACAGGGTTTGCGGGTAATTCACTTCGGTCAGACCCATGATGGCGTGTCAGACTGTGTGCGTATGCTTGGGGAAATCAAAGAGAAATTTCCGCGATTAGGTTGGGTCAAAGACACCCGTTCATTGAGCACGCTACCGGCAGCTGCTAGTGGCGATTTAAAGTCGATGTTTGTCTCGGATAGATTTCATATCCGTAATGGCATGCAACCCGCCTTAACTGATAGCAGTCTAGAGGGCACTCAACAGTCGCCTGAAGCTGAAGCCAGACCGACCCAAGTTACGCCAAAAGAGCTCAATGAAACGTTATTGGTCAACTATACCGCACACGCGTTTGAAGGCGGCAATTTGCAAGAAATCAGCGCAACTTACACCTTTAGCTGGGGGAATATTGTGCAAACGCTACAAGCATTACCACAGCCATTTACCAGTAATATGATGTTGACCCAAATTAATGATTCCCTCAAAGATGCTGCAATGGCAGAAGCGCTCAAAATCTCACCCAATATCCATGCGGTCTCGCGCTGTCAAATCAGTAGTATCGATTATCAATGGATAAAAAGCCAACTGGTGAAAAAACGATGGTTGTTCTCGGTCAAAGAAGAGCGAAGTATCCGCGAGCTGTGGCAGATTAACATCATCGTACAAGCTTAATCCGTCGTTTCTAACACGCATTTTTTAGTGTTTTATCTCAGTGTTTTATGCAAGTATTTTATATCAGCTTTGACCAAGCCATGATTTACTCATGTCATGACAATATTATACAGACCTGCTATCTAGCGTCACATTTGTTTATGCTATGATAATCTCACAACATACATAACGATAACATTGAGAATAAAAGAGGATAAAATTATGAGTACGCATGTCACCCCGCAAGCGGACGAGCTTGAAAACAACATCAACCAACTTGAAGATACCATGCACGAAGCGCAGCAGTTTCGCACCCTCGAAGAGCAAGTCGAAGACATGAAACGCCGTGGCATCAACCCACGCGATAACTTCAAAAAATGGGATGAAGACGAAGAGGACAATTGGGGCAGCAATTCAAAAGGCGAAGTCAAACCGATCCAAATGGATGATGGTGAAGAGCCCACCCCGCCACCTTTTGTATAAGGTTGTCCCATGTGGGGATATTAACAAAACCCTGTCACTATCAACAAAAAACCCTTAATCTCAGCATTAAGGGTTTTTTATTGGGTAATGAAAAATTGATGAACATTGTAGATGACTACGGCTTAAATAACTCAGGTTTAAATCATTTAAGGTTTAATGCCTAACACTGAAACACTAAGGTTTCCATGACTAGGGCGTTGTCACCCCACCTTGTCCATTGTCGATACGATAGTAACTCGTGTGCCCATTGGCATCGCGTACCACTTTAGTCGGCGTGGTAGTAGCCGTTGAATTCGGTACAGACTGGTATCGAATGGGCGTTTGAGTTGGGTACTGAGCATTGCCTGTTGGCTGAGCCATTAGCATACGGTAGAGTTTCATACCCGCACGACCATCAGGGTTGACATCTTGCTGACGCTGAAACTCTTGAATGGCATAGCGCGTTTTATCGCCAATCATGCCATCGACTTGACCAATATCATACCCACGATTAAGCAGTGCTTGCTGGATTTCACGGGCTTGACGGCGACTAATACCGGCATCATCCGTTGGCCAAGGTGTGACAAAGCCGACATTGCTAGTACGGTTTTGGCTAATCATATCGGACAAATGCGCAATCGCTAGCGCGTAGTTCTCTGACGCATTGTAACTATAAAACGCATCGAAGTTTTTACCCACTAAGAATGCAGGGCCTTTAATACCTGCAGGTAATAGCAAACCTGCACTATCAAGGCTATAGGGTAGCGGCTGACCATTGGCAAGGGTCAGGCCTTGGCTGCGCCAATAGCTCATCGGTTTTTTGGCTTTGCGGTTGCTATCTGCCCAAAATCCTGCAGGCAGCTTGACCTCAAACCCCCAAGGCTCGCCCGTGCGATAACCTGCTTTATCCAAGAAATTGGCCGTTGACGCGAGCGCATCAGCTTGGCTGTTGACCAAATCTTTACGTCCATCACCATCAAAATCTTGCGCCAAGCGTAAGAAGGTACTTGGCATAAACTGGGTTTGCCCAAACGCCCCTGCCCATGAGCCAGTCATATCATCACGGCGGATGTCACCATTTTGCAAGATACGCAGCGCATTGGCGTATTCCGTGCGAAAGTACGACTGACGACGGTCAAAGCAAGACAAAGTCGCTAATGACTGGATTAAGTCTTTTTTACCCAGCTGCTTACCAAAGTTCGACTCTACTCCCCAGACGCCAAGTACATCCGTTCCTTTCACCCCATAGCGCTGCTCGATGCGGTTTAGCGTGCTTTGCAGTTGGTTTTTGGCATTGATACCGTCTTGCACACGCTCTTCATCGACCAGACCTGAGAGGTAGTCCCACACTTCTTTTTGAAACTCAGGTTGATAGTTGAGCGAGACAATCACACTAGGGTCAGGCTCAGTTGGGCGATATTGTTCTAAAGTGCTGGCTACACCGCGAAAGGTGCTGCTGTTTTTGAGATTGGACAAACACTGTTGAAACTGGGCATTGCTAAGATTAGGCGGTGTCGGTGCGGCATTGACTTGGCTAATCATCGCCACGCCTGCCAGCGCCATAAAAATCGGAAGTAAACGCATAACAAACCTTGAATAGTGACAGATAAAAACATCAACAAACGGGATGAATTTTGACTAGTTCAAGGGTATAAAAAAAGCTTGCTCAGTGAAAGGAGTAAATGCATTTAATTACATTTTTTCACATTGGGTGATAAAGCGTTAATTTTTGCACGGTTGTGGTAAATTTAATTGTTGAACTCAAAAAAATTGGGCATTAACGCGGTAAAGCCCAATTTTGAAAGGATTAATAAGAACCACTAAGGTATTAACAAAGTATCAATAAAATCACAATACGGGTTATTGCTCAATCATAAAACCGCTAAAATATTGTTTAAGCTTGGCAAGCTTAGGCGGAATCACAAAGTTGCAATAGCTTTGGGTCGGGTTGTTGGCGTAATAATCTTGGTGATAGTCCTCGGCAACGAAAAACTGCGCAGCAGGATGCACTTCGGTCACCACTTTGATGCCCTGCTCATCACGAAGCTCACCAATCACACGGTCAATGGTCGGTTTTTGCTGCGCTTCATCGGTGTAAAACACCACAGAGGCATATTGTCTGCCGACATCATTCCCTTGACGGTCTTGTGTCGTTGGATCATGGGTGGCAAAGAAAATATCCAATACCGTCTCAAGCGGAATAATGGTCTCATCAAAATCGACTTTAATCACTTCAATATGACCGGTATCACCGCCACAAACGGCTTTGTAGTTGGCGCTTACTTCATCACCGCCCATATAGCCTGAAGTGACATCGGTCACACCTTTGACATGGCTAAATACTGATTCGGTACACCAAAAACAGCCACCACCTAAAATAATCGTTTGCATACTAATACCTTTTTATGGTTATCTCATTGGTTTGATATAAGGGTTAAAATAAATTATTAAAAGTAAAACGGGTGAAAATGTT
The DNA here is from genome assembly GCF_045370505.1 of Moraxella sp. 179-F 1C4 NHS. Classification (NCBI taxonomy): domain Bacteria; kingdom Pseudomonadati; phylum Pseudomonadota; class Gammaproteobacteria; order Moraxellales; family Moraxellaceae; genus Moraxella; species Moraxella sp. 179-F 1C4 NHS. The sequence goes on from NZ_JBIQEC010000007.1 coordinate 65,031, forward strand.
AGAATAGCAAAGTTTACTCGCCATTCAAGTTAGGCAATGTAAACCAAGTTTCCGCTATCTAAAAACCTGGCAGTTTAAGCGTTTCTTAAGCGTTCCTTAAGCATTTTATTGTTGAAGCGATCATAAAACTGTCAGCGATACTAAGTCAGCGATACTGAGTCTTAGTAACGCTCAATCAGCCATAGTGAGTCAGCCGCATGAGTCAGCCCCAAGCCAAACCACCCCACGATACCTTGTTTACCACGCCGCTAGATGCCAATGCGCGGTTTAGCTTTGATGAGCAAGTGGTGGCTTGTTTTCCCGATATGATTCGCCGCAGTGTGCCTGGGTATGGGCAGATGCTCGCCATGTTGCCGATTTTTGCCAAACGCCATTGCCAGTTTCGCCAAACCAATAGCGACGGCAATAAAGTCAGCCGTGTCTATGACTTGGGCTGTTCACTCGGGGCGGTGAGTTTCGCGCTCGCAGGCGAGTTTGCGCCGCAAGATTTGCAAATCAAAGCCATTGATATCTCAGAGCCGATGATTGCCAAAGCGCAAAGTGTACTGATGCAGCATTATCCTGAGCATGATATCGAGCTGATTTGTGCCGATGTGTGTGAGGTGGCGTTTGAGCGGTGCGATATGATTGTGCTCAATTTAACCTTGCAGTTTTTATCCCCTGACAAGCGCGAGGTGTTACTTAGACGCTGTTATGATGCGTTGGTTGAAGGCGGTATTTTGATTTTGACCGAAAAAACCCATTTGCTCGATGAAGCAGACGATGCGTGGCGCGTTGAGCGGTATTATGATTTTAAACGCGCCAATGGCTATAGTGAGATGGAAATCAGTGGTAAACGCAATGCACTGGAGAATGTGCTTATCACCGATACCCTCGATTTTCATCATCAGCGTCTAGCAACGGTGGGTTTTGACCGTCATTTGACGTGGTTTCAGTTTTTAAACTTTGCGTCGATTATTGCGTTTAAGTGATGATTGCCGTTAAACAATAAAAACCTGTCAATCCTAAAAGAGTCAACCATGAATGCTACCATCAAAACTGCCGAAACCGACGTCTATCTTACCTTGCTGCAATTGGCGGAAAAATACCCAGTTGCCAATGCATGGCTTGCCCAGTTGCCCAACTGGCTAGCTACCATCAAAGACAAATCACGCTACGCCCATGCGCCATTTTATCAATCGCTCATTGAGCGCTTGCCCGTGGTTGACAACGCGCAAGTAGAGTTGAATCAACCCTGTATCACCGCAGCATTTGATTGGCAAGACAATGAATACAAGCAAACCCATGCGCTACTTAAACGTTTGATGCCGTGGCGCAAAGGTGGTTTTTTACTGGGTCGAGATGACCTGCAAATCCATATTGATACCGAATGGCGCAGTGACTGGAAATGGGATAGGGTGTTGCCGCATATCAGCCCACTTCACGGCAAACGCGTGTTAGACGTGGGCGGCGGTTCTGGTTATCACGGCTGGCGTATGGCGGGCGCAGGGGCAAGCACGGTGATTGTGATTGACCCATCGTGTCTGTTTTATTACCAGTTTATGGCGATTCGCCATTTTGTGGGGCAGGCTGACCGTAACGATTTTGGACGCAACAGGGTGCACTATGTGCCCGTACCACTTGAAGCCTTGCCCAATCCTAGCTTGACTAGCGGGCAAGCGGGGCTATTTCATACCGTGTTTAGTATGGGCGTGCTGTATCACCGCGCGTCACCGTTTGAGCATCTTGAGCAATTATACAATCAGCTAGCAAAAGGCGGAGAATTGGTACTAGAAACCTTGGTGATTGAAGGGGATGCGACATCCGTGTTAGTGCCAAGCGAGCGCTATGCACAGATGAATAACGTGTATTTTATCCCCTCGGTTGCGGCACTGTCGCTGTGGCTGTACAAAGTAGGCTTTGTGGAGGTGCGCTGTGTCGATGTGGATGTGACATCGACGGATGAACAACGCAAAACCGACTGGATGGATTATCAATCTTTAAGCGATTTTCTTGACCCCAATGATAGCAGCAAAACCATCGAGGGCTATCAACGCCCGACCCGTGCGGTGATGATAGCCAAACGACCGTAACGGTAACATAAACAACTAACAAAGGTAGAGCAGTTTAAGGTAATGGCGTTTTAGGCTAGTAAAGTTTAGAGCAGGGTAGTTTAAAGCGTCCTACTAAAATACCACTCCAAGACCATTTTGATGAGAAAGCCAAAAAAACCACCGCCCAGTGCCAAAAAAATCCAAAATGTGCCTTGTTTGCCTGCATTGTTTTTCTTGGAAATATCGTACATGATAAAAAATAAAAACGCGATAAAGATAGGTAGCAGCACATACATGCCAAGTTTGGTGATTAACTCACTAGAGACTAAAACAAACATGTTATTATCCTATTATTGTCATCAGAGATTACAAAATTTTAGCGCATATTATACGCCAAAAAACCGCGTTTCCTTGTAATGGCATGTATCTTTTGACAGGATTATAATGAAAAAACCATCAAAAATTGGTATATTGAACGCCAAAATCAATCCCCCTCGATTGTGAGCGCGTGATAGCGTCAAATCGATGGTGATTCATTGATTTATCGTGCTTTTTTAGCTATCAATCCTGCAACAAAACCTGTGAGCCAACAAAGAGAATTTCCATGTCAGAACAACAACCCGTCATTTCGCAAGCCTTAGCATTAGTGGTGGAATCACTAAAACAACAGCAAATTTTGCCAATCGATTGGGTTGATAACAGTACCATCAGCCGCACCAAAGACCAAGCGCACGGCGATTTTGCCAGTAACCTTGCCATGATAGCTGCCAAGACTGCCAAGAAAAACCCGCGTGAACTGGCGCAAACCATCGTGGCGATGTTGCCTGCCTCGGACATGATTAGCAAAGTTGAGATTGCAGGACCGGGGTTTATTAACTTTTTCTTAGATGATAACGCGCGTTTTGCTATCTTAGACACCATCATGCAGCAGAAAGGCGACTTTGGAACATCCGAAGAATTTACCGGTCAAAAAATCCAAGTTGAGTTTGTCTCTGCCAACCCAACCTCAAGCCTGCACGTGGGTCACGGTCGCGGCGCTGCGTTTGGCATGAGCGTGGCCAATTTACTAGAGGCAGTTGGCTATCAAGTCGGGCGTGAGTATTACGTCAATGATGCGGGTCGTCAGATGGATATTTTGGCAACCAGTACCTATTTGCGCTACCTTGAACTGTGCGATGAGCCAATTGTATTTCCCACGAATGCGTACCAAGGCGATTATGTCAAAGATATTGCCAAACCCATCAAAAAACAGCATGGCGATAGCCTAAAAACCGCCTGGGAACATATGCTACTCAATGTACCTGCCGATGCCCAGTACCAAATCGATGCCAACGGCGAAAAAGTATGTGTCTCAGGTGATAAAGAAGCCCATATTGACGGACTGATTGCCAATGCCAAAGCCAATTTGGGCGATAATTACCAGATTTTTCATGAAGCCGCACTAAGTACCATCTTGGCAGATATCCAAGATGATTTAGCGGATTTTAATGTCCATTTTGACCAATGGTTTAGCGAAAAATCAATCCAAGATGCCATTGTGCCTGCTTTGGAGTTATTAGAGCAGCGGGGTTTTTTATACCAAAAAGATGGCAATTTGTGGTTTAAATCCACCGAATTTGGCGATGAAAAAGACCGTGTTGTCCGTCGTGCCAATGGTCAATTTACTTATTTTGCCTCGGATATCGCCTACCACAAAGACAAGCTTGACCGCGGCTATGACAAAATTATTGATGTGTGGGGCTCAGACCACCATGGTTACATCAAACGCGTGAAGGCGGCATTGACGGCGATGGGCTACGATGCCCAGCGTATGGATGTGATTTTGGTGCAGTTTGTCACCCTATGGCGCGGTACAGAGCAAATTCAGATGTCATCACGCTCAGGTCAGTTTGTGACTTTACGTGAACTGCGTCAAGAAGTCGGCAATGATGCCGCGCGCTTTTATTATGTCGCGCGTAAACCAGAACAGCACATTGACTTTGACTTAGAACTTGCCAAATCGCATACCAAAGATAATGCAGTGTATTATATTCAATATGCCCATGCGCGTATTTGCCGGGTGCTTGAGCGTACTGAAGAGCGCGGTATTAAAGTCGATGACAAAGCCGGCAAAGCCCACCAGCATCGGTTGACCCAACCTGTTGAAACGGACTTATTGAGCTTGCTGGCTTCTTACCCTGAAGTGCTACGCCGTGCTGCGGTCAACTATGAGCCGCATTTATTGACCAATTACCTCAAAGATTTGGCAAGTTTGTTCCACGGTTGGTACAACGATAACCGTATCTTACCCAAAGATGGCGAAACCCCGACCCAAGATGAGCTTGACTTGATGCAAGCGCGTCTGCGGTTATCAAAATCGGTACGCCAAGTGATTCAAAATGGCTTAATTTTGTTGGGATTAACGGCACCAACCAGTATGTGATATGATTAAGATACGCTAAAGACGCTGTAATATTACCGTATCCCATGTCGTAGGAGATGATGATGGCAAGACCCAAAGGAGCGACCCCGCGTAAAGCGCCAAGCACGATGTCGTTTTTTGCTGCCATGTTGGTGGGCATGATATTGACCGTGGGGATTGGTCTGTTTGTTTATTTGTGGAATCCATTTAACCAAGGCAAAACCACGAGGAGCGATGAAGCGCCGATGGTGCAGCCAAAGGTGCAAGACAAACCCAAAACCAATAATTACGAGTTCTATGATCTGCTCAAAGAACAGCAGGTCAGTGCAGTCCCCGACGAGGCCGCTGCCAGTCAGCCAGTCTCGGCGCAGCCTGATGTGGTGTTGACCCAACCTGACAGCACCAGTGCACCAAAATCAGCGAATGTCAGCGTGGTCGATAATCCGTTGTTGTCTGATGATAACGGTACCAAACCACGCGCTTCAGCCAACAATAGTACGATAGACACCAGCACCGCTGCGGATGATAAAAGCAGTGCCGATGCCATTGTCATTGGCAATGAAGAGCCTACGCGGACTTATATCTTGCAAATCAATAGTTTTGACAATGCCGATGATGCCGATAAACGCCGTGCTGAAGTGCTAATGGCAGGGGTGGATGCCCAAATTGTCAAAAAACGCTTAAGCAATGACCAAACCGTCTATCAAGTCATCTCTCGCGCCATGAGTAGCCCAGAGATGGCGGCGCAAGCCCAGCGTCAACTACAAAATAGCCGCATTGATTCACTGATTGTCGAGCAGCGTCGTTAGGCTGATTTGCATACAAAAAAACCGTGTTATCGCAACACGGTTTTTTATTGTTCGGTGGCATTAAGCTTTTTTACGACTAAATTTGCGTTGCTTTTTGTTTTGCAGTTCAGTCAAAGTGCGTTTGATTTCCTCATCAGTTAGTTGTGAAATTTGCTGTAAGATATGCATCACGTCCATGTTAAGGATAAATCGCGCGCTTTTTGCCATGGTATGAATGCGAGCATCAAACTCAATCACCCCGCTGGCCGATACCGTAATATAGCCTAGACGCTCTAGCGCATCCATAAAGCTAGTAAACAAGGCACGGTCAAAGAAATCTGGCATGTCATCTTCATATAGAACGGATAGACGCTGACCGAGCAGATGACCCAAATCAATCACTTGATCTTTGGTGAGTTTGCCTGAGCCTTGCTGACTCAGCAGCGCAAGTACCATAAAGTAGCGCTCTAGACTTTGCTCAACTGAGTTGGCAAGCACTGTCAACTGCTGATAGCTACGGGTATTCGGCTCTGGCGTGGTCAGGATGCGATGACCGTCCGCATTCACCCCTTTGTCCACGATGATGTTTTCTTCGACCAAAGTATCGATATGCTCACGCAAAGTATCATTTAGGGTGCGCAGTGGGTATTTCAAAAACAACTCTGCTTGCAAGAAGGGATACATAATACCCACCACCCGCTCAATGGTGTTTAGGCTCATGGTGCCATTACGCTGTATCAATGATGCACACAGTGACGCGATGATATAAATATGCAAAATATTGTTGCGAAAATAGCTCAGTAGCGGCGCTTGACCGTCCGCAATACGAATCAAGTCACCGAGCACATGTGGGGTGCGCTCGATGAGTTTAAGCTTGACGCCATAATTGATAATGGCTTCTGGGCTTTGCTGGGTGATGGACACATCATCATCATACGGGATTTTTTCTGCGATACGTTGATACAGTGCCAACTGTTCACGACAGCTTTGCTCATCGAGTGCGCCATGGGGCGTATCGAGCAGTACCAAAGCTAGCAAAGTGACTGGGTTAAGCACTGCAGAGCGGTTGATACGCTGCATGATTTTGATGCCCAAATTGTCAATCATGTGAGTGACATTGGCAGGCATATCACTATCGGTACGGTCTTTAGGTAGGGTATTTGGGGCAACGTCAAATTTTTTCATAAAATCAGCCAAATAAAGCGGCTGACCAAAACTGACGTGCACATGACCGAATATACGCTCGATTTTTCGACTGGCTTTTAACAGACCCAATAACGACTCAGATTCTTTGGGTTTACCTTTAAGTTCACCGACATAAGTGCCGCCTTCCATAATACGTTCATAACCGATGTAAGTCGGGATAAAGACAATCGGTTTGCCTGCTTGGCGCAGATGGCTTTGTACCGTCATTGCTAGCATCCCTTTTTTGGGCGGTAACAAGCGACCTGAGCGCGAGCGACCGCCTTCGATAAAGTACTCAATCGGCGTGTTGCGCATCAACATACTATGCACGTATTCACGAAACACCGCAGAGTACAGCGGATTGCCTTTAAAACTGCGACGCATAAAGAAAGCGCCGCCATTGCGTAGTATTTGACCTAGCACGGGGATGTTTAGATTCTCGCCTGCGGCAACGTAGGGCACCCGTAAGCCACGTTTATAAATCACGTATGACAGCAACAGATAGTCCATGTGACTGCGGTGGCAAGGCACATAAATGATTTCATGGTCGGATGCCAGTTGGCGTACCCGCTCAAAGTGCGCCACCTCAACCCCGTCATACAACTGTGTCCATAGCCAGGTCAAAAAGCGGTCAAAAAAGCGCACGGTTGCAGACGAGTAGTCACTGGCAATCTCGTTCAAATAGCCACGCGCCAGTTTTCGGCTTTTGGCGAGTTCACGCGAGTTTTCTTTGCTATCGACATTCACGGCATGCTGAATGGCAGGCGTATACAGAATTTTATCGACCACATTGCGACGGTCTGATAAGTCAGGACCTAAGATGGCTTCTTGTTGTTTATCAAGATAACCTTCTAAACGCTGCTGTACCCGTGCAGTGATGGTGTGTAAATGATGGCGGTCTTTACTAGCAGTATCAGTGGGTGCCAGGCTATCGGCTTGCAGCACAGGGTTTTTGCTAATCTCATCTTCGATAATGCCACGCAGGTCTTTGGGCGCGTGGAACTGCACATAAGTATCCCGCCCTTTAACCCCGATATTAAATAGCTGTTTACTGATACTTGGTACTTGCCATTCATCAGCGGTGAGGAGGTTAAACAGCGAATCTTCTTTTTCTGGCGCGCGACCCCACAAGATAGTGACAGGGATAAAATCAATTTTTAGCGTTGGGTATTGCTCGACGGCTTCAATCAAGCGTAGTAGGCGAGGTGAAAATACGGCGCTGTCATGAGACAGTTTTTCTGTTTTATGGTGATGCAAAAAAATCATTGCGGTATTTTCATCAATACCATGCGCCCGATCGATGACATTGGCTAGGGCAGGGGGTAGGTCGTATTGTTTGGTTTCTAGGTCAATTAAAATACTATTGCTACGAGAATACTCTTTGAGCACATAAAAGGTGAGCCGCTGGCTTGAGGTATCGCTATCGATGTCGCTATGCATATTGGTATTGGCGCTAGCTGCGGGTAGCTTGGCAGCGCTAACATGGGTGCTAGCTTGGCTAATATTGGGGATGTCGCCGATGAGTTGGGATTTGACGGCGAGCCCCAATAATTTGCCAGAGACTTGTCGGTATAGATTTTTTAACAGCGGGGTCGCAGCAGGATAGTTACCTTTGTTTTTCGCTTCGGTAGTGCCTGAATTTTTCCCTACGTGAGTCATAGTATGCCTAGTGATTGCGTGAGTTTTTTCGTAAGTTTTTTAAAGATAAATACAAGGTTTAAAATATGTCTTATCATGCCATAGATTGATGAATTTCTAAACCTTATCACGCAAAAATTCTTGTATAATGAGTGACTTTAATCCATTTTATCTACCCAAAATAACGTTAATGATAAGAGCGTCTATGGCAAGCCAGCAAGATATAAACCATACCCATACGATTGATATCACTCACCAACCACAGGTGCCCGTAACAGCCGTAACGCAGCAGCTTGAGCAGCAAGCGAGTTGGCAGCAATTAGTCACGCAGTTATTAGAAACCTTAACCCTCGTGCCATATCAAGACAGTGTATTTATCGGGCAAAGCCACGACTATGTCGGTGCGCGTATTTTTGGTGGGCAAGTACTGGGGCAAGCATTGATGGCAGCCAGCCATACTGTGGAGCATGCAAAACCTTGCCACTCATTTCATGGCTATTTTTTGCGCGGTGGCGATATCAATAAGCCTGTATATTACCAAGTGGAGAAATTGCGCGACGGTCGCAGTCTTGCCTCACGTCAAGTGACAGCGCGCCAATATGATGATGATAACCAACCGAGCATAATTTTTACCATGATGGCGTCTTTTTCACCGTTTGAAGAAGGGCTTGAGTATCAACAAGCGATACCAACGTATCCTGCGCCAGATGTGTTGCTGACCGAGCAGCAGCTCAAAGACCAAGTGGTAGGCAAAATCCCTGATGCGCTCAAAGCGCGCTTTATGCGCCAGCGTCATATCGAAATCAAGCCAGTACAGCCGCGTGACCCAATCCATCCAAAAATCATGGAACCTAGCCAAGCCAACTGGCTACGCATTCCGCAGCTGGGTAAACAGTCAATTCAAGTGCAACAAGCACTGCTCGCATTTTCTTCTGATTTTTATTTGATTGGCACGGGGCTGATGCCACACGGGATTAGCTTTATGACTAAAGGGTTGCAAGCGGCAAGTATCGACCATAGTATGCATTTTCACCGCCCATTTGATATGAATGATTGGTTACTCTACAACATGTGGTGCGATACCACATCACAGTCAAAAAGCCTAAACCACGGTCAATTTTGGCAAAATGGCAAATTGGTCGCCACAACCCAGCAGCAAGGGCTAATGCGCCTGCGCTAGTGATTCAATAATTTTTACCTTGTTTTAAACAGTAACCGTATGAGAGAGAGAAATATGTCCAATCCCCCAATGAGTGATGCCGCCCGCCAGGACATCGCCCAACAACACAATCACCCATTAAAAGGCTTTGCTGTGATCTATGAGCAAAAAGTGGAATGGGGTGATATGGATGCGTTCAATCACGTCAATAACGTGGTGTATTACGACTATGCCCAGCGCGCACGTATCCACTACCTTCAACAAGTTGATATGTTTAACTTAAAAACTTACACCGTGCTCGCTTCGTCATCTTGCCAATATTTAAATTCGGTCACTTTCCCCGATGTGCTTTGGATTGGCATTCGTGCCAAAAAAATAGGCAATACCAGTCTGACCCATGACTATGTTTACTTTAGCACGGCCCAGCAAAAAGTCGTCGCCACTGTGTCATCCGTCATTGTATTTTTTGACCAAACCGGTAAAAACAAACAACCGATTTCTGATGGTCAACGCCAACAACTTACCGAGTTAGAAAGTCATACGGTTTAACTGTTACTAAAATTGTTAAAAAAAGCCACAAGCTGCAATGCTGGTGGCTTTTTTGTCTGATAAATTGCTATCTCGTAAATCACTCTTTGTGGTTTGGGTTGGCAACGGTTTCGACCAAGTTTAGGTTAAACCCTGATAACGCGTTGAATTTGAGCGGTGATGACAGCAAACGCATATCACGCACGCCCAGATAACGTAAAATCTGTGAACCAACCCCAATGCTGCGGTAGGGTTGGTGTTTAAGCGGTGAGTTGGGTTTATCAGCGACAAAGTTATCGAGCGCTTCGCCCATATCAATTGCTTGCTGATGCCCAATCCAGACAAACACGCCACGCTCGGATTGGCTAATTTCTTTGAGTGAGGCATGGATATCCCAATTACTCTTACCGCTGTTGGGTAGCTGCACGGTGAATAAATCGCGCAACGGCTGGAAGCTATGCACTCGCACAGTGCTCACACCTTCTTGAGGGTTGCCCTTGACCAGTGCCAAATGGGTATCCTCTGAATTTTTTTCTTTAAAACGATAAGCAGTAAACTCACCAAACTCAGTTTGCATCGGATAGGTCGCAACCATTTCGACCGTTTGCTCATTGGCAATACGGTAATTAATCAAATCAGCGATGGTGCCGATTTTTAAGCCATGTTCTTTGGCAAAAATCTCTAGGTCATCACGGCGCGCCATTTCGCCATCTTCTTTGATAATTTCACAAATCACTGCCGCAGGTTCAAGGCCTGCCAAGCGTGTTAGGTCACAGCCCGCTTCAGTATGACCGGCACGGTGTAGCACACCGCCATTTTGTGCCACGATTGGGAATACATGACCAGGTTGTACGATGTCTTCTGGCTTGGCAGTCGAAGATACCGCTGTTTGGATGGTTCTGGCGCGATCCGCTGCTGAGATACCTGTGGTGACCCCTTCTGCCGCTTCGATTGATACCGTGAAGTTGGTGCTAAATTTAGCGCCATTTTTATCCGACATAAGCGGTAAATTGAGCTGTTCACTGCGGTCAGCGGTGATGGTCAAACACACCAAGCCACGCGCGTGGGTAATCATAAAGTTAATATCTTCTGGGCGTACATGGGTGGCTGCCATCACCAAGTCGCCTTCGTTCTCACGGTCTTCATCATCCATCAAAACGACCATTTTGCCTGCACGGATGTCATCGATAATTTCTGCCGTTGTATTAAATGCCATAAAAGTGCCTTTGTTAGCGATTTATTAAAATAACATTGATTAAAAAACTGATTGAAAAATAGGGACAGAAAATAAGCGCTATCAGCTAGTTTTGTTCAAACTATTGTCTGAATTAATCTTAACAATCACCTCATCAGACTGAGTAAAGCGAGTATGGGCGCCCATTTTTTATTAGATCGCTATTATAGCATTAACTCAGTGAGTCTAAGCAGCGAAATATTGATAGCCATAAATGTTAGTACTGCACTTAGATAAAACATGCGGCTAAATTTGTCGAAAAATTAACAAAAAGGGGTGATTTTGTATAATTTTTGAGCAAAAATTAAAAAAAACTGGTATATTATTACTTAATAATTAATAAAAATTACATTCTTAATACGTTTGAAGAAAACGTTATTAAAAAGTCATGGACGTCTAACCGATTTACTTATCTAAGGAGCCTGTGATGTCAGTCTTTTATCTTATCTACACGAGCAAAATTACCTTACAAGCAAGTTTGCATACGATGACGTTGCCTGATATCTATCGTCAGTCAGTCGCGCGCAACACTCAGGCAAATGTCAATAGCGTACTATTTCTCAAGCAAGGCAATTTTCTACACTATATAGAAGGTAGTGAGAACGCAATAACTCAGCTATTTGACAAAATCAAAGCCGATAAAAGACACAAAAATATTCACGTCATTGAGCTGGGACAGGCGCCCAACAGGCTGTTTGGGCATTGGAAAATGCACTGCATCAATTTAGATAGCGTTAATGATATGGATGATGTCGATGATATTAGCCCCCTGCTAGACTATTTTGAAACTGCGCAATTTGATAGCGCCAGTGTACCAAGGTTGCTTGCGGATTTAGAAAATTATTATCGTTCGGGCAAATGGCAAAGGCATCAACATACCAACTTTGATAAGGGCAGTTATAGCCATGCCAAGCTGCGCCGATTGGGCTTTAAGCATCGTTATTTTTTGTGGATTCAGCTTGGGTTTTTGTTGGTGTTTTTATTGCTGATGATATACTGGGTATTACAGAATAGGGTTCATTTGGCTGCGCTAAATCATCCATTGTCCGCTTTGACGGGTTTTTTAGCCGCCGCGCTTTAATCATCGCTTTTCAATGATTGCCCTTTAACCACTGTATAAAGGCATAGGTTTGCTGTTCTTTGGCATTATCAGCAAAGTCAAACAACCGTGTGCCCAGCAAATTATCGGGCAGATACTGCTGTGGGTGGTAATGGTTGGGGTAGTCATGCGGATAGATATAATTGGCGCCATAACCTTCGGCGCGCATCAGTTTGGTGACGCCATTACGCAAATGTAGCGGTACAGGCGATTGGTCATTTTCAGCCAGTCGCATTGCTTTATTGATGGCCTGATAACTAGAATTGGACTTCGGCGAGGTCGCCAAATACACCACCACTTGCCCCAAAATAATCCGCGCTTCAGGCATACCGATGCTCTGCACGCTTCGCAATGCGGTATCGGCAAGTAGTAACGCATTGGGATTGGCAAGTCCGATATCTTCACTCGCCAAAATCACCAACCGCCGCGCAATAAAGGCAGGGTCTTCACCCGCTGTCAGCATCCGCGCCATCCAATACAGCGACGCATCAGGGTCGCTACCGCGGACTGACTTAATCATCGCTGACACTAAGTCATAATGGCCATCACCTGATTTGTCGTAGCGTACCAGGCTTGCACCTGCCACCGCGATGACATTGTCATCAGTCAACACAATCGGTGATTGGCTGCCTTGCTTAAAATTGGGGCTTGATTGAATGGCGAGTTCAAGTAAATTTAACGCCTTACGCGCATCGCCTTGCGATAGCGCAAAAATCGCTTGGCTTGATTGTATTTCAATCTTAAATTGTTGAAAAACTGCATCATCGTCAATGGCACGTTGTAGTACTTGGCTGATTTCATCCTCGCTCAAGGGGTTGAGCCGATACACTTGGCAACGGGACAATAGCGCATTGTTGACACTAAACGAGGGATTTTCGGTGGTCGCACCAATTAAAGTAATATCCCCTGACTCAACCGCGCCGAGGAGTGCGTCTTGCTGGGCTTTGTTAAACCGATGAATCTCATCGACAAATACTACCGGCGGCTCGCCAAACAAGCCGTCATCTTTTACCAGTACTTCACGCAGCTCTTTGACCCCTGCATTGATAGCCGAGAGCGGGCGAAAAGGACGACCCACTGCATCGGCTAATAGCATGGCTAAGGTGGTTTTGCCAATGCCTGCTTCTCCATGCAAAATAATCGATGGCAAGTAACCTTGCTCAACAATACGGCGAATCGGTGCGTTGGCGCCGAGCAAATGGGTTTGTCCGATTACCTCGTCAAGCGATTTTGGGCGGACACGTTGGGCAAGGGGGATTTGAGCGAGTTGATTTATCATTAAGGTATAAGTTTAACTGGATTACTTAGTCGAAGGTTTTCAGCGATTTCACTATTTTTTAAATTGGGATTGTAGCTAAGTGCGGTACTTATTTGGTAAAAGTAACTGCTTTGGTAAAAGTAACTGCATCAAAAACAACGAGGGTTTTTTAAGAATTTTAGCATGCCTAAACGATAGCGGTAAGCTAACTTGTTTGATTTGTGTGACTACTTGGATTGAGAAATATTTTTACTTTGTTAAATAAAAATAAACAGTAATGATGTGAGGCTTAATGAGCCATATTTTTAAAAAAACTACAATATTGTTAATATGACAAGTGTAGATTGACGGGTCATTTTTTTCTTTTTACAATCTTATACTTTAGTTAATATACAAAATGACAGTTAGTGCTCACTTTGGTATTTCATTATTATTTAATTAGGCATTATTTAATAAGACAGTTTTTTGGTAATACGGGCATCATAACAGCGACCGCATCAATTACTAGGGTAATTGACGGCTTGCGGGGTTGTTATGTTGCGGCAAAGCCATAGGCAAGTTATTAGCGAGTCGTATGAAATTACATCAATCCATCAAACCATCGACTTACTCAGTAAGCCATCATCCACAGCCACTATCACGCGTGCTTACCCTGTCTGCGTTTACGATGGCAATGGTTTCGTTGAATTTGTCCTTATCTTTGGCAGCGACGGCTGCGACCACGGTCACCAAACCTAGCACTACCAAAACGACCCCAACAAAAACTACAACAAAAACCACCACCACGACCACGACAAAAACCACCAAAACGACCAGTAGTCCCACTAAAAATGCTAACAAGCCGCCTGTTAAAACATCAGCTAAAACATCGGCTAAAAATTCTGTTAAAACATTGGCTAAAACCACACCAGCAGCGCCAACCACAAAGCCCACTAGCAGATTGCAGCCCAGTACCAGTGGCGATACCGCGGAGTTTACGCCGATAATCAATACCCCGCCCAATCCTGAGCCTGTACTCAATGCTAGCCCTGCCACCGACGCACCATCAGCAGACACGCCATCGAAAAAAACCGCGACCCGCGCCAATGAAGTCAAAGGGGGGAAAGCAGCTGGGCTCAGCTACGATCCTACTATCAATAATGGGGTGCCTTATCCGCCAAGTTATGGCCTAGATGTGCCCAGTAATTTGACACTGGCACAAGCGCAGCAGTACCTAGTCAAAGTATCACCCAAAGTCGCGGCTGACAATGCGGCAATCGTGAGTAATGAGCTGCGAGCTGAGTCGACCAAAGGCTTAAACAAACCGATTGTGTATCTGGGTGCCAGTGCCACGCATGTACATGTGGATAACAATATAGATACCACGGGCATTAAAAACAACCTAGCCATTGACAACGCAGTCAATAACAATATTGGCAATTTGCCCATCACTTTGCCACTGCCTACTACGGCAGTAGATATCGGTGGTTTAATCACCGACCCGATTCCCAATAGCATCCCTGCCAATGTCGACAAAAATAGAACAGGCGCAAATGTCACCGTGCTGTGGTCTGCTTATAACGGACATAAAACCGAAGCAGTGACCAGTTTGCTCAATGGTATGACGGATGAAAGCCGTGCCGATGCTGACTTGTCACTGGATGAACAATACACCACGCTTACCAAACGCTATTTTCAAACCCAGCTTGCCATCATGGCAGCGTATCTACGCGCCGATGCGCTCAATGCGATTCGTGCCACCGACCATGCCGCACAGCGCGCACTGGACGTGGGGCTGATTTCAAAAGTCGAGCGTTTGGAAGCCAAAAAAGCCTTAGCCGATGCCGAATACGAAAATAGCAAGGCGCTGAACGATGCTGAACTTGCCATGACCGCGCTACAGCGGTTACTGCGCACGCCGTATTTTATCAAACCAACATCGCCTTTATTTGTATCCACCAAGCCGTTGCCGCCGCTGAGTTATTTTCAGCAGCAGGCTAAAATGCATCACCCAGGTTTTGATAAGGTCGCCGCCAAATACAACCAAGCCAAAGCGCTACATGAATTTAGTGAATCCGCCTACAAACCCAATGTCACCGTCTTTGGTCGCTCTGAAATCGACGCTGACCCAAATTGGATTGCTGGGGTGTCTGCCAACTGGAAATTGTGGGGTGGGGTAGATCGCCGAACCAGCACCCAATCAAGCCTTGCCAAGCTGCACCAAGCCGAGTTTAGCCAAGTGGATGTCAATGATAATATTATGTTATTGGTAGAAAAAAATTGGCAAACAGTCAACAATGCACGCGATAATTTTATTGCCTTAAATACCAATATTGAGCTCGCCAGTGAGATGCTACGCTTTCGTCAGCTAGGCTTTAAAGAAGGCGTCAACACGGCCGTAGAAGTGATGCAAGCTGAAGCCAATTTGGAAAAAGCCAAAACCGAGCAGGCCAAAGCGGCAAATGATTATGTGCAGGCAATGGCAGACTTGATGCAAAGCTGCGGTACGCCGCTAGAGTTTAACCGTTATATGCAGGCAGCGGACGTCAAGCTACCCGCGATTTATTTTGAACATCGTAAGAACTAATCAATTATTTTAACCCGTGTCTTTATTTCACCAGTAGGCTTACCGTATGGCTGATCCACAAAACCCAACACCAGACAATGCGATGGACAACGCTAAAGGCAACACTTTGGACAGCGCTGCGGATAATGCTAATGCAGCGATGAACGCCCAAGCTGCCGATGAGCCGCACGCAGAGGACAGCCTGTCAGCCGCTGCGACGGATAGCCGTTACGTGCCGCCTACCAAAAAACCCAGTAAAATTCGCACCATCATTATAGCCTTGATTATCCTTGGGCTGATTGGACTGGTCGCGTGGGGGCTAATCAAAGATAAGCGCGAAACGCGCAGCGAGCCTGTTACCATCCAAGGGCATATGGAAGTAGAGCAAACGCCTGTCGCTGCCAAAGTTGCCGGTCGTATTGCCAATATTTATGTCAAAGAAGGCGATGAAATTAGCGTTGGCACACGCCTGATTGATATGGATAGCCCAGAAATCAATGCCAAGGTCGAAGAAGCACAAGCAGGCAAAGAGTTAGCCCAAAGCCAACTGGACAAAGCCAACAATGGCGCAAGACCGCAAGAGATTGAAATGGCAAAATACCAGTACGATGCTGCGCAATCCGCTGCTGACCTTGCCAAAGTCACCTACGAGCGTATCAACCGCCTAGCCGCAGAAGGCTTGATGTCGCGGCAAAAACGTGACGAAGCCTATACCAACTATGTCGCCAGTGTCGATAAAGCCAAAATTGCCAAAGCCCAATACGAGTTAGCCAAAACAGGCGCGCGCAGTGAAGATAAAACTGCCGCCCAAGCGCAAGTCAGCCAAGTAGAAGGCAAGCTTAAAGAAGCAATGGTTGCCAAAGAAGAAGCCAATCTTAAAAGCCCGATTGCCGGTATCGTGGACAACGTGATTGTCAAACCAGGTCAAGTGGTAGGACAGGGCGTACCACTGATGACCATTGTCGACCCCAAAGACCAATGGGTCGTGCTTAACGTTACCGAAAACAATCTAAACCATTTTGCAGTCGGTAGTGAATTTAGCGGTACGGTTCCTGCATTATCGGTCAACAATCAGCCTTACCGCCAAGTGTTTAAAGTGTACGCAAGTTCCGTACTATCAGATTTTGCCACGTGGCGCCCGACCAACAGCAAAGACGGCTTTGATATGCGTACCTTTGAGATTCGTGCGCGCCCGAGCCAGTCAGATACACGTCTAAGACAGGGCATGACCGTATTGGTTGATATACCGGCAAGCCAGCAGCCAACCCAAACACAATGAAGTCAACCATGATATCAAAACTGACATCAAACAAGCGCTCTAAAGCATCACCGACATCGTCCGCTGTGCCAAATGCCAGCACTGGTGCTAGTGACCATGAGCCTCATGCGTATGCACAGTTTGATAACCGCTCAGGCTTTGTGCAATTCTTTGCGGCGTTTTGGTACAGTGCGCGCCGTGAATGGGATTTTTTGGTGCAAAATCGCTGGGATTTTTCCTTGATGTTTTGGATGCCCATTGTGCTGATATTTTTGGTTTGGTGGATTTTTAGCAAAGGCATGGCAGTCGGGATTCCGATTGCGGTCATAGACAATGACCACTCCGCGCAATCTGCGACGATTATCCGCTATATTGATGCGACGCCTGAAGTTGCGGTGGTTAAAAGTCTTCATAGTGCCGCTGCCGCTCAGCAAGCCATCGAGACTACCGATGTCATGGCGGTGGTTGAAATCCCAGAGAATTTTTCAACCAATCTACTGGCTGGCAAAACCTCGCGCTTGCTACTCAATGTCAATGCCCAATATGGCACGCATTCAGGCATGATACAAAAAGCGGTACAGACAGCAGTTAGTACATTTTCGGCAGGGGCGGAGATGCAGCGGCGAGTCGCCATTGGCGAAGATGTCACCCTGACCAAAACCAGTTATGCACCGATACAATCGCAAAGTGTGGCACTGTTTAATACTGCCAATAATTATCAGCAATTTTTGGCAGTCACTGTGGTACCAGCCTTGCTACATATTTTGTCAATGGTGATTGGGGCTTCAACTGTCGGGCGAGAGCTGGTCGACAAGACGTTAGGTGAATGGTATCAGTCGCTAACACCCCCCAAATTTGCCAGTAACCGCCTCTCTAACCCCAGCAATCCTGTCACACTGGGGCACGAAAAACCTAAGCTATCGCTGATTATCGCAGGGCTCAATGGCAAATTAATTTGGGCGATGTTTGCCTATACGCTTTGGGCAGCGGTGGCATTGACCTTGGTGATGCAAATCTTCCCCATTCGTTTGGCATCCGTAGCGATTACTTATCTGATATTTTTAATGTTTATGATGGTGTCGTTCTGGCTTGGGGTGATTGTCACGGTAGGTACGTTTTCGTATCGTCAAGGCTTGTCATTTACCGGCTTTATCTCCGCGCCGTCATTTGCTTTTTCAGGGGTGACATTTCCATTTTTGGCGATGAGTCCTGCCGCGCAGCGTTGGGCAAATGCCCTGCCATTAACCCATTATCTCAACTTGCAAACCACCCAATTACAAATGGGCGCCCCGCCATCGTTTGCCTATAGCAGCTTTATCGGATTTTTTATTGCCGTCATGATTACCTTGCTGTTAGCCGCGTTGTTGACCAAAAAGGCCTTGCTGAAGCCTGAAAAATGGGGGCAACGCTGATGCCCTCCCAGACAACGCCCAGCAAAGTCGATGTAAGCAAATCTGCCAACATTTGGGAGCGCGGTTTTTTGCTGCAAGTTTTGCATGTATGGCGCAGCGTGTTTCAAGATAAAGGGGTGCTCACTATGCTACTGATTGCCCCGATTATTTATGGCTTTTTTTATCCTTGGCCGTATTCAAAAGAAGTGGTGCGTCATGTCCCTGTGGCAGTGGTGGATTATGACCATTCAAGTCTATCGCAGACCATTATCAGCTACGCCCAAGCCAATCCACGCATCCAAAGCACCATTGTAAACGATGAAAACAGTGCCAAGCAGCTGATGTGGCAAGGCAAAATTGCAGGCTACATGGTGATACCCTCGGGACTGTATCAAAAAGTGACCACAGGACAACCTGCCAAGGTGAGTATCCTTGCCAACGGTAACTATTTTTTACTCAATAAACAAGTACAAACGGGGTTTTTAGAAGTCATCGGCACCGTGTCCGCAGGGGCGAAAGTACAAAAAAATGTCGCCATCGGGCAAGATATCACCGTTGCCAAAAACAATATTTCCCCTGTGGCGCTGACGATTAATCCGTTATACAACCGTACCGAAGGCTATGGTAGCTACATTGTCCCTGCGGTTGCGATATTGATTCTGCAGCAGATGTTTTTGATGGGCACGGCAATGCTAGTGGGTACTTGGGCAGAGCAAGACATGCACCGCGCTTCGATGAAAACGTGGCTTGCGCGAATATTGGGCTTAGCGTGTTTTGGTTTTGTGCTCGGCTGTTTTTATTATGGCTGGGTATTTTCCAACAATGACTATATCCGTAACCAAAATCTGACGGGTTCACTGGTACTGCTTGCCCTGTTTTTCCCCGCGGTAACGGCACTGGGCTGTCTACTTGGGGTGTGGTTTGGGGCGCGAGAACGGGCGATGCAAATCTTGGTCGCAAGTTCAATGCCGATGCTGTTTGTCTCAGGGATTTCATGGCCGTATCAAATGCTGCCTGAGCCACTGCAGTATTTGCGCTGGGTGTTACCTAGCACCTCTGGGATGAATGCCTCTGTGATGCTGAACCAAATGGGCGTG
This sequence comes from Moraxella sp. 179-F 1C4 NHS, assembly GCF_045370505.1. NCBI lineage: Bacteria > Pseudomonadati > Pseudomonadota > Gammaproteobacteria > Moraxellales > Moraxellaceae > Moraxella > Moraxella sp. 179-F 1C4 NHS. Next base: position 84,645 of record NZ_JBIQEC010000007.1, read on the forward strand.
CCACTGGCGTATGTCAACGTGTATCTCATGGCGCTCATGATGATTTTCTTGGTTTGTTTATTGCTGCTACTTTTATTAGCGAGTAAAGAAAGTGAATCGTTAGCAGATTAATCCTTGCCAACGGTTATTTTCTTCCTCATGCGCTTACACAGGTGGTTAGTTGCCAAAGTTGCGATGCATGTAGCGAGCATCTATCATCTATCATTTGATAAACTTTTCGATAGCACATTGACACAGATGGGCAATTCGTGATTATCTAGCACAATGAATACAACATAATTGAATTTTTCAACTGGTTGGCATATAGGATTTATCAGTGATCAGTATTTTTGATTTATTTAAAATTGGGATTGGACCTTCAAGTTCGCATACCGTCGGACCGATGAAAGCGGCGAATCTGTTCGTTAGCGCATTATCACAGCAGCAGCTACTGACGCAGGTGGATAGGGTGCAAGTCGAGCTGTTTGGTTCGCTTGGTGCGACCGGTAAAGGGCACGGTAGTGATATAGCGGTGATGCTAGGTTTGATGGGGGAGCAACCACAGACGACGGATGTCACCGCTATTTCACAAAAAATTGCCGATATCCAAGCGCAAAACACGCTGTCTCTAAATCAGCAGCATGAGATTAACTTTGTTGCTGACAAAGATTTAATCCTAAATGGTAGGGTATCGCTGCCCCATCATCCCAATGCTTTGACTATCACTGCTTTTACAGGCAATGAAATTGTTTACCAAAATACGTATTATTCAATCGGCGGCGGGTTCGTGCAGACTGAGCAAGAAGCCCAAGCAAAAGAACCGGTGATTGAAAGCGTCAAAAAACCGGTACCTTATCCCTTTAACAACGCCAAAGAATTATTACAAATTTGCCAACACAATCAACTGTCAATCGCCCAGGTCGTTCGAGCCAATGAACTGGCTAACTTGAGTGAAGATGAGCTGCTGGGTGGGCTTAACGACATTTGGCAAGTCATGCAAGACTGTGTTAATGATGGTTGTCGCCACGATGGTATTTTGCCAGGGGGCTTACAAGTACAGCGCCGCGCCAAGGCGATTTATCAGCAGTTATCCGCTGCCGATAGCCGAAAAGCGTTTAATGATGCCCTTGCCGTGATGGATTGGGTGAATCTCTATGCCTTGGCAGTTAATGAAGAAAACGCCAGTGGCGGACGTGTGGTGACCGCACCCACCAATGGTGCGGCAGGCGTGATACCTGCGGTCATGCATTATTATCGAGATTTTTGTCCAAGTTATAAGCTGCAAGGTTTGCATGATTTTCTGCTAACCGCTGCGGCGATTGGTATCATTATCAAAGAAAACGCCAGCATTTCAGGCGCAGAAGTGGGCTGTCAAGGGGAAGTCGGATCGGCGTGTGCGATGGCGGCGGCAGGGTTAACCTATGTGCTTGGTGGTAGTCCTGCCCAATGTGCCAACGCTGCCGAAATTGGCATCGAACATCACCTTGGTATGACGTGTGACCCGATTGCGGGGTTGGTGCAAGTGCCTTGTATTGAACGCAATGCCATGGCGGCAGTAAAAGCGATTAATGCCTCAAGGCTTGCGCTTAAAGGCAATGGGCAGCATGTGGTATCGCTTGATAAAGCCATCAAAACCATGAAAGAGACAGGCAGAGATATGATGTCAAAATATAAAGAAACCGCAATGGGCGGACTTGCTATCAATGTCCTAGATGAGGATTTTGCCGCCCAGTCAAATCTTATTCCGACGCTGGATGTGACGGTCAATTACAGTCAATGTTAGTGCTACAGTAAAAAAAACCGATTCGCCAAGGAATCGGTTTTTTTGTGCTTATCAATCAATCGCAGGTTGATAATCGCCTGTGATAATACCGTCTTTGATGTCATCGGCTTGTGCCAACACTTGCGCCAATAAGGCTTTGACATTGTCAAGCGTGGCGATGGGGCTTAACGTGGTCATTTTAAGCGATTGCACATCTTGGTGAGCATCCCCTTGCTTTTGGTAACTGACGCGCGTCACGCCGATATTGGCTTCACCTTTGGCAAATAGCTCATCGGCGACATTTTGGTTTAAGCTATCAATCAACTCAGCCGGGTAGTCTTTGGGTACCACGCGAAATAGCACGGAGGCAAACTGTGGCTCTACCAACAATTCAAGCCCATCCGTGGCTTTGATGTAATCAGCGACTTCGCGGGTCAAATCAACGCCATGGTCAATCATCGAGCCGTATAATTCTTCGCCCAAGGCTTCCACTGTCAGCCATAATTTTAGCGCATCAAAACGGCGCGTGGTTTGTAGCGACTTAGAGACTAGGTTAGGTACGCCATGTTCCTCGTCATACGCAGAGTTTAAATACTCAGCTTCATAATGCATGAAGCGATAGTTGGCTTCATCTTTGAGCAAAAATGCCCCGCAAGAGATGCTTTGGAAGTAATGTTTGTGGAAGTCAAGGGTGATAGAGTCGGCTTGCTCAATGCCTGCAAGTTTATCGCGGTAGTTATTCGATAAAATCAGCGCCCCGCCCCAAGCGGCATCAATATGAAGCCATGCACCGTACTCATGAGTAAGCTTACGAATCGCAGGAATTGGGTCAATCGCGCCCGCGTCCGTGGTGCCTGCGGTAGCAACCACACAGGCGATGATTTTGCCTTCGGCTTGCAATTGCGCCATGGTTTGTTCAAGTGCGGCAACATCCATCTGCGCTTGGTCATTGACTGGCACAGTGACCACCGATTGAAAACCCATGCCCATCATTGCCATGTTTTTTTGCACGCTAAAATGCGCGTTTTCTGAGCAGATGACTTTCACTTTTTGCATGGCATCGGCTGGGATACCGTCACGCTGTACTGACCATTCAGACCCATCGTCATTTTTATAGTTTTTGGCGATACACCAATCACGGGCGAGTAACACGCCCATCAAGTTGGATTGGGTACCACCTGAGGTGAATACACCCGCTTGTCCGCTACCAAAACCGACTTTTTGACGTAGCCAATCAATCAGTTGCACTTCCATAAGTGACCCAGCTGGGCTTTGATCCCAAGAGTCCATCGATTGGTTGGTGGCATTTATCAGCACTTCGGCGATTTGACTGGTCACCATCGTTGGGCAGTGCAAGTGAGCAAGCGAATGTGGGTGATGCACTTTTAAGCTTTTATTCAAAAATAACTCAATCGACCGTTTTAATGCGTCTTCCAAGCCTAAGCCTTCTTTAGAAGGTTGAAAGGCAATCTCAGCGCGCAGCTGCTTGATACTACCGCCTGTATACATTTTGTCATTTTTGAGCCAGTCGGTGACAGCTTGTACAGCGGTGTTCATGTTTTTTTGGTAATCAGCAATGGATTGGCTGTCATTACAAAATAACGCTTGGCGGTGCTGTGATAAGTTTGACATGGTAAGTCCTTGCATTCTTTAAGAGAGAGTTAACTATAAATTGTCATTAAACAGAGTGATACGAGCAATTGATTAATTTATTTTACAAAATTACGCTTATACAGTTGATGATTTACAATATTGGCTTTGGCATCGTTTTTATCCCAAATTTGCAATTCCCACGGATAATAAAAATTGCTCGCATTTTTAAAATATACATGCACACCGATATACCCGTCGATATCACGTAAATACCAATTTTTTAGACTGTAATCTGCTTTCCAATCATCCAGTTTTTCCATGATGTCTGTCACATCAGCCGATGGCAAAATTACCCGAGCACCAAAAATATCATTTAAAATATTATTGACTGGGTACTGGTTTTCTCGTGCCAAATAGCGATTGACTTTGTCATAGATACTTTCAGCCGTTTTAACACGGTAAAAAAAATCGATATTTTGTATATCGGCAAATGCCAAATAATCATTAATCGCTTCATGCAAATTAAGCCGATATGACAAGATAGGCTCGATAGGGACGGTTTTGAGCGTATGTGATAGGTTGATTTTTTGTACCTTGCCTGTTTCGAAATAATCTTGTGAATACTCACCATGAATCCGATTGATTTCTCGAATCAGGCGTTCGGTCTTGGCGATATTGGTTTCCATATTTTACTCAAAATGAAATAAACAGATAATAAAAACGGCAAAGCCACGTCAGTAACTTTACCGTCTTGATAGGCAATAATCAATTACCCACGTACTTTTTGCACGGCTTCAGCCACTGCCTTTTTAAAGCGTTCAAGCACCGCATCACATTCTTCTTGCGTGATGTTAATCGGGCAAAGCAAGCGAATCACTGTACCGCCACGACCGCCTTTTTCCAGCAGTAACTTGTTGTCAAAACACGCTCTTTGAATCGCGTTTGCCATGTCAATATCAGCAGGATACGAGCCGATACGGTCAGCAGGTTTACGCTCATCGACAATCTCAATACCGGTCATCAAGCCGCGACCGCGCACGTTACCGATACAAGGAAATTCTTGGGCGATTTTTCTGAGTTCATCGCGCAAGAATTCACCACGGATACGCGCATTTTCTGCCAAGTTTTTGCTGCGGATTTCATCCAATACTTGAATCGATGCTGCCATCGCTAGCTGATTGCCACGGAAAGTACCCGTGTGACCGGCTGGCGCCCATGCATCGAATTTTTTGTTGATGGCAAGTACACATAATGGCAAACCACCCCCGACCGCTTTACTCATCACCACCACGTCAGGCACGATGTCGGCATGTTCAAAAGCAAACATTTTGCCTGAGCGCGCAAACCCAGCTTGCACTTCATCCAAAATCAATACGATATCATGCTTAGCGGTCACTTCACGGATTTTTTGTAGCCATTTTTTGGGCGCAGGCACGACACCGCCTTCACCTTGAATCGCTTCTAGGATGACCGCTGCAGGTTTGACCACGCCGCTTTCAACATCTTCAATAAAGTTTTCAAAGTAGTAAGTCAGCGCATCAACACCCGCTTCACCCCCTAGACCAAGTGGGCAGCGGTATTCATGCGGATAGGGCATAAACTGTACCCCTGGCATCAAATTGCCCACTTTTTCTTTGGCAGACAAATTGCCAGTCATGGCAAGCGCGCCATGAGTCATACCGTGATAACCACCGCTAAATGCGATAACGTTGTCACGCCCTGTATAAGTTTTTGCTAATTTAATCGCCGCTTCTGTACCATCAGCACCGGTCGGACCGCAAAATTGCAATACAAAATCTTTTGGGAAAAAAGACAGCAAGGATTCGGTAAATGCATCTTTGACAGGTGTAGTGATATCTAGGGTGTGCAGTGGCAGACCACTTTCTAACACATCATATAAGGCTTGTTTGACGGCTGGATGATTGTGACCCAAGGCTAATGTACCAGCACCGGCTAGGCAATCAAGGTAATCATTGCCTTCAACATCGGTGACCCAAATACCTTGGGCTTTAGCAATAGCTAGCGGTAGTTTGCGGGGATAACTACGAACATTAGATTCCATCGTGCTTTGACGAGTTAAGTAATATTCGTTAGTGGCATGAGAAATAGGGTGTACAGGGGTGTGAACGCTCATATCGGATTACCATCTCAGATAAGGGTTTAAGAAAATTTGCTTGTGGCTATCTTTCTCGAACTTGTGAATAAAATATCAGTCAGGATGACTAACACCAAAACAAAAACGTTATACCGCAAAACCCCAAAATGCCATGACACTGCACCCAAGACCTAACAATATAACGTTCAAAATTTATGGGGGCATAATACCCTTTTTTTGTGAAAAATAAAGTCTTTTTTGCAAAAAATCGCATGAATCCTCCAAAGTGATAACACAGCGGCGTATTTTGCGATGACAGAGGCAAAAAATCATGGCAAGCGGTGAGCAAGGTGAGCAAGGTGAGTAATGAGCGGCACAACACCACAAGTAAGTATGAAAAGTCTGACAATCGTTGATAGTCCAAGCAGTTTATAAAACTCTGCAGTCACAATTTCAGTCACGATAATGATAAAAAAATTACCTAGTTAATACCATGTTAATGAATTATTTGATACAAAATAGCCAAGTGTCAGCACGCCTAATAATATCCAAGCTTACACCATCAAAATTTTATAAAAGCTAAATACTGCTTAGTATTGAGAGCTTTACACGAATAAACATACAAAAGCTGATTAAAAAAATATAATCAATTACCTAGCAAAATAGACTGGCAAAAGAACTAGTAAAAAAATTACCAAAAGAAACTGCCAAAAAAACGGGATGGCTACATACGCAAAAATAACAGACCCTTCTAATGTTAGCAGTGTCCTTGCATAGTAAAGGCGTAGCGAATTTTTAGAAACTATTTTAATAACATGCGTCAATCCTAGATAACACACTTAAAATAAACCCATAACAACTAGACGAGAAGCAACTTTATGCCACAATCCTTAACACTTACTATCAATCAGCAACAACACACGTTGACGAATCTAGATGTACGCACCACAGTGCTGGATGTCTGTCGCAACCATCTTGGCTTGACTGGCAGCAAAAAAGGCTGTGACCACGGTCAGTGTGGCGCATGTACCATGCTGATTAATGGTCAGCGGGTCAACAGCTGTCTGACCCTAGCGGTCATGCACGAAGGCGATAGCATCGAAACCATTGAAGGCATTGGCTCACCTGAAGCGCTTGACCCGATTCAACAAGCGTTTCTGGAACATGACGCCTTTCAATGTGGTTATTGTACCCCTGGGCAAATTTGCTCGACTAAAGCGATGATTGAAGAGCTACGCCAAAACTGGGCAAGTCATGTGTCAGCTGATTTGATGCAGCCTTTATCAAGCGATACAGCACAATTTAAGCAACAATTAGATAAAGAAATCTCTGAGCGTATGAGTGGCAATATCTGTCGCTGCTCGGCATATCCCAACATCGTGCGAGCTATCAAACAAGTATTACAAGAAACCGGTTTTTCGGCAGAAACAGATAACGTAACCACTCAGACAGCAGCTACTCAGGCTACAGGAGTATCGCTATGAAAACTTTTGATTATCAGCGCGCCAACTCGGTGGATGACGCCATCAAAATAGCCACTTTAGCTGAGGGGGATTTGGCTGAGGCGCAGCGTCCGTTTTTTATCGCTGGGGGTACCAATTTACTTGACTTGATGAAACTCGAAATCGAACAGCCAACACAGCTGATTGATATTTCACGTTTGCCGCTTAATACAATCGAAGCCACGCCAGAAGGTGGGTTAAAAATCGGCGCTATGGTTAGTAATAGTGAATTAGCGGCTCACCCTGTTATTCGTCAAGATTATGCGGTGCTTGCCCGTGCCTTGTTGTCGGGTGCATCGCCGCAACTGCGTAACAAAGCCAGTACCGGTGGCAATCTACTACAGCGCACCCGTTGTTATTATTTTTATCAGCCTGATAGTCCGTGTAATAAGCGTGAGCCCAATTCTGGCTGCGGGGCAAAAGCAGGTCTTCATCAGAACTTAGCAATTTTAGGCACGAGCGAGCAGTGTATTGCCACCCATCCATCAGATATGGCGGTGGCAATGCGATTACTCGATGCTGTCATTGTTGTCCAGCAAGCGGACGGGCAAACCCGCCAAGTGCCTATCGCTGAATTTTATCGCTTACCTGAGCAAACCCCCCATATTGAAACTTGCTTAAATCTAGGTGATTTGATTACCCATATCATTCTACCGCCACCCTTAAAAGGCGTGCATAGCTATGACAAAGTGCGTGACCGTGCGTCGTATGCCTTTGCTTTAGTGTCCGTCGCTGCCGTGATTGAGCATGATAATGATACACTCACCAATGTGCGACTTGCATTTGGCGGTATTGGCAGTCAGCCTTGGCGAAATGACGAAATTGAAAAAATACTGATTGGTAGCACGGGCGATGCCGTGAGTATTGAGCTTGCGGTGGCGACCCTATTCAAAGAAGCAAAAACCGATGAACAAACCGAGTACAAGACCGTGCTAGTACAGCGTCTTTTACACCATGTTGTGCAACGAGCATTACAACAACCCAATCAATCAAGTCCTTTAAGTAGTGGAGTGAGTGCATGAGCCTAACACAAATTTTTGGCGAATCGCCCCTTGAAAAAAAACTGACCATGGACAAGCCTATCGAGTCACGGCTAGATACGACTGATAGCAAGCTCGTTGGCAAACCACTGAGCCGTATCGAAGGACACCTAAAAGTCGCAGGCAAAGCCACGTATACTGCCGAAAACCAATTTGACGACTTGTGTCATGGGGTGATGGTCGGTGCAACCATTGGTAAAGGCAAGGTAAAAAAAGTACATAAAGATACCGCCTTACAAGTTGCAGGTGTGATTGGGGTGTTTCATGACCCGTTGTTTTTACGCAACCCGCAACAAGGGGGTGTCAAAATGGCGCCTGTGCAAGGGGCAAGCGAGGTCTTTTATCATGGTCAGCCAATTGCTTTGGTGGTCGCAGAAACCCTAGAAGCGGCTCAAGAAGGCGCGAAGGCATTACAGATTGACTATGAAAATGATGAAAAACACGGGCATTTTGACTTTAACAAGCAAAAAAAGCATACCCAGTTTATTGATTGGGTAACCGATAAAAGTGACGACATTGGCAAACCTGAAAAAACGCTTAAGCAATCAGAGGTCAAAGTCGATGTGACTTATACCACGCCAAGCCAAAGTAACATGCCGATGGAACCGCACAGTTCGTTGGCGCGTTGGTTTGAAGGTAAGCTAACCCTTCATACTTCTAACCAAATGCTTGCCTCTTCCAAAATACAACTTGCCAAAGCCTTAGATATACCGGAAGACGATGTCCGTTTGCTATCGCCCTATGTTGGTGGTGGGTTTGGCTCAAAACTGGGTATTTCACCAGAGTCGGTGATGGCAGCCATTGCGGCTAAAGACTTAAAACGCCCCGTACTGGTGAACATGACCCGACCGCAAGTCATGGAAACTACCGTCAGACGCACCAACACTGAACAACGGGTGGCATTGGGGGCGGATAAAGATGGCAAAATCCATACCATTATTCATAATAGCATTGTCACCAATTTACCGTCAGAAACGTTTTTTGAGCCAGTGGCGGTCTCTACCCACTTTTTGTATGGCGGTGACAATCGCCAAATCAAATACGAAATGGCGCGCATGAATTTTACCTTAACAGGCTCTATGCGTGCCCCTGGCGAAGCAGTGGGTCAGTTGGCACTCGAATGTGCCATGGACGAACTGGCGCATGCGTTAAAGCTGTGCCCAATCGAACTGCGAAAACGCAATGAACCGAGCGAAGACCCAAGCAAAAAAATTCCCTACAGCACCCGAAAATTGCTGGCGTGTATGGAGCAGGGGGCAAAAGCCTTTGGATGGGATGAACGCCCACAAACGCCCGCAAGTCGCCTTGAAGGCGATTGGCTGATTGGCTATGGGATGGCGTGCGCCGCGCGTAGCAACGAATTAAAACCCTCACAAGCCCGTGTGAGCCTGTTGCCCTCTGACAAACCGCTTGGGGTCATGGCTCGTATCGAAACTGACATGACTGATATCGGTACAGGTAGCTATACTATTTTTGCGCAAGTGGTTGCCGATATGCTGGGCTTACCGATTGACCATGTCGAGGTCAAACTTGGCGATACCGATCTGCCCCCTGCTGCAGGGTCAGGCGGTAGCTGGGGAGCTTCAAGCGCTGGTAGTTCAATTTATCTGGCATGTGAAGCGCTACGAGAAAAGATTGCCCAGAGTGTGGGACTACATGCCGATAGCATTGGCTTTAAACAAGGCAATCTATATAGACAATTTGAGCATGACCCTAGCCTAGCTGAAAAAATTGGCGAAAAAATTAACCATACGTTAACCGATACGTTGGATAAACTAGCAGAAAAAACAGGGCTTAATTCTGAGGTCTCTATGGACCACCAAGATAATGTACTCGATTGCGAACAAGTCGATACCCAGTTACCGCTGAGCAGTTTTTTGCAGCAATATGCCCCTCATGGCTTGGTAGCTAATGGTGAAATCGAACCTGGTAAAACCAAAAAAGAATACCGTCATGCAGGCTATGGCGCACAGTTCGCTGAAGTCGGGGTACACCGGGTAACCGGTGAAATTCGGGTTCGCCGTATGCTAGGCACATTTGCCGCAGGGCGTATCTTAAACGAAAAAACAGCGCGCTCGCAGTGTTTTGGTGGTATGGTGTTTGGTATAGGGGCTGCCTTGATGGAGCAAATTCACCATGACAAACGTGACGGTCGTCTATGTAATCACGATTTAGCCGAGTATCAGGTGTGTGTGAATGCTGATGTGCCTGACTTAGAGGTAATAATGTTACCCGAAACTGACCCCTATGCCAATCCGCTCCATAGCAAGGGTATAGGTGAATTGGCATTATCAGGGGCAGGGGCAGCCATTGCCAATGCGATCTTTAATGCCACAGGCGTTAGAGTACGAGACTATCCCATTACCTTGGATAAACTGCTGTACCAGTTGCCATTACTGTAATCGGGTACACTGCCATTTGCTATGAACCACTTGTTTGATATTTTTGCTACCCTTGACCAGTTACCGCCCAACAGTGAAGCGGTACTAGCCACAGTGGTGAGTGTCGAAGGGTCAGCCTATCGGCAACCTGGTGCTAGAATGTTGATTTTAGCCGATGGTCAATCCATAGGCATGGTGAGTGGCGGTTGTCTTGAAAAGCACTTGGTACAGCGAGCCTTTTGGCTAACGCGAGATGGGGCAACGCTCAAAACCTATCATACCGCAACCGATAGCCAGTTATCACAAGATGAGGTGGTCGATGACAGTGATGAGCAAGAAGGCTTTGGGCTTGGCTGTCAAGGCGTCATTCAAGTATTATTTGAACGTCTGATTTTAAATGAACAATCTGTATTATTTGCCTGTTTTCAGCGCTTAAAACAGACAAAACAGCCACAAACACTGGCTACAGTTATCACCTCAAACTCAGATGAGTTTGTGGTTGGACAACATCTGCCCTTGACGCAGTTGTCGCAATTGGGTCAACAAGATTGGCAATTGGTTAATCAAGTCGCTGCCAGCCGTAAAAGTCGCTTTATGCTGCATGTTTATCAAAAACAAGCACAACAACTAAGCATCTTTATAGAAACGCTACAACCACCGCTACAATTATTAATTTTTGGCGCGGGGCAAGATTGTTTACCTTTGATGACCATGGCAAATTTGCAAGGCTGGCAGGTGACGGTGATTGATAGTCGTTTGGATGTGATTACCCGTTGTCGCGGGCAGGCTCACGCCAATTTTGTACAGATTGCCCTTGAAAAAGCCGAGTCTGTACAGACTTTTTTTGAGTCACCGCAGCCGACCGCTGTGGTGATAATGACCCATAGTCTGAGTCAAGACAGAGTATGGCTCAGCCAAGCCTTTAAAGCCCAAAACTCGCCTTTTTTTATTGGGCAATTAGGGCCCACCTATCGCACTGAGCAGTTGCTTAGTGAGATTGACGATGGTTATCAACTGGTGAAATCTGCTAATTTGTTCTATCCTGTGGGTTTAGCGCTCGGTGGCGATACGCCCGAAGCGGTGGCTTTATCTATCACTGCCCAAATTCAACAGGTATATCATGAGCGTCACGCCTAGTAATTTAATCGTGGTGATTTTGGCGGCAGGATTGAGCCAGCGTCTTGGTTTTGCCAAACAGCTGATTGTAAAAAATCATCAAACCTTGCTGGCTGAAAAAATTCAATTGGCACGCCAATTGCAGCCTTATCAAGTGTTGGTGGTTTTGCCAAAACTTGATAACCCAATATCTAAAGCGTTATACAATGAAGTTGCACCATTTGCCGTCACAGTCGTCGATAATCCAACGCCGCAAACAGGGATGGCGCAATCGATTCAGTATGCAATGACAATATTACAACAACAGTCAGTAAGTGCTGCAATGCGGATTTTGTTTTTGACCGTTGACCAAGTGGCGGTAACCCTCGATGATTTGACGCTATTAAGCCAAAATGTTGAGGACCATCGGCTGATTGTGAGTGAGTATGGTGATAATAATCAACCAATTTGGGGGATTCCCGTCAATTTACCTTGGGGTTTTTTGCGAGCATTTGGTCATCAGTTGCAGGGCGATAAAGGTTTTCGGGCGTTATGGCAACATCAAACCGCTATCGTTTCGCCCACCGATGGTAAGGATTATCAGCTTTATCCAATACCGCTGCCGCATTTAGGCCAAGATATTGATACCTTAGAACAATTTGAGCAGCTAAAAACAGCCTATCACCTTTTGCCGCCGACCCAACATTTTAATTGAGACAACCTGATGATTTCTGTCAATGAACTAAAACAAGCGATTAATGAGCGCTTAGAGAACTATTTAACGTCGCGTCTGGGCGAAGTAAAGACAATAACAGTGGGTTTGTTAGACGCGCAAAACCACATTTTAGCCCAAGATATTGCCGCATCCTTTGATATTCCCCGCCAAAATCTATCATCCATGGATGGTTTTGCGATTGCTATGGGTAGCTATCTTGACCACGATAGCCAATTAGAAATCATCGGTGAATCGGGGGCAGGTAAACCTTTTAGCGGTCGTTTGCGACCCAATCAAGGCGTGCGAATTTTTACCGGCGCGGTGGTGCCAAATGACTGCGACACGGTAGTGATGCAGGAAGATACTAACCTTGGCGACATTCAGCCCAGTTTGGATAACAGCCAAGCCTATCACATTCGCTTGACCCAAACCGCTAAGGTGGGCGCAAATATTCGCCGCCAAGGCGAGGAAGTGCAAGCAGGCGAAACTGTTTTAACGATTGGTAAACGCCTAAACCCCAGTGATATCAGCTTACTTGCCAATTTAGGCGTGGATAGCGTGCAGGTATTTCAGCCACTCACGGTTGGCATTATTGCCACCGGCGATGAGCTCGTCGACGTGGGGCAACCGCTGGCAACGCTCGCCCAAATTTATAACTCCAACACGCCCACGCTAAAAGCGTTATTAAAGCAGTTGCCGATTGCCATTCAAGATTATGGCATTGTCCCTGACAACCTTGAGACCACTCGCTGTACTGTTCAGCAAGCGATAGCCGAATGTGATGTGATTATTTCTACGGCGGGTGTATCGGTGGGCGATTATGATTTTTTAACCCAAGTTATTCAGGCGCTTGGTAAAATTCACCATTACAAAGTGGCAATGAAACCAGGTAAACCCTTTATATTTGGGGAATTTGCGCAAGATAAAAAAACGGTCATGTATTTTGGGTTGCCCGGTAATCCGCTATCTACCGTGGTATGCTGCCTTAATTTTGTCCAACCTGCGCTGTGGCAACTATCGGGCGTGATACAATCAGATATCCCAAAACCGCTGCAACTGTTTGCCAAAACCACCCACGACATCAAAAAGCGAGCAGGACGCCAAGATTATCAGCGAGCGGTTTTTTGCCAAAATGAAGACGGCAGTTTTAGCGTAACCCCTTTATCTGCCCAAGACTCCCACCGTGTAAAACAGCTTAGCCACGCCAATTGCTTGCTTGTATTACCCCAAGACAATGCAGGGGTAAAAGCAGGCGAAATAGTGACAGTGCAGCCGTTTAGTTGGAATTTTAGCTAACGATGACTTCGCAACATTCTTCATTAAATTTGGTGGACAATTTTCATCGCCAGTTAAGTTATTTACGCCTGTCGATTACCGATTTTTGTAACTTTCGCTGTGATTACTGCCTGCCCGATGGCTATACTGCCAACGCGGGTAAACGCCCTGACAACGAGCTTTCTGTATCCGAAATCGATGTTTTAATACAAGCCTTTGCCAAACTAGGCACCACCAAAGTGCGGCTGACGGGGGGTGAGCCATCGATTCGACAAGATTTACCGCGCATCATCGAACTTGCCAAACAGACACAAGGTATCCAAACTGTGGCGATTAGCTCCAACGGCTATCGCCTTGCCAAGCATTTATCCGACTGGCAAACGGCAGGGCTAAATCAGCTTAACATCAGTATCGACAGCTTTGACCCCACCATTTTTAAACAAATCACCGGCTTTGATATATTGCCAACGCTGTTAAAAGACATCGATACATTGCTAGCAACCACCGATATTAAGCTAAAACTAAACGGTATTTTGATGGCAGACACCGCCTTTGATAACTTGCAATCCGTGTTAAGTTTTGTCAAAAATCGCCATGTCACTTACCGTTTTATTGAGTTTATGCAAACCTCAGATAATAAAGCTTTGTTTTTTGCCCAACATAGCAGTGGTCAGCGTATCAAAGATTTTTTATTACAAAATGGTTGGCAATCCCAACGTCGAGCAAGCGATGCAGGCCCTGCGATTGAATATCGCCATGCCGATTATGTCGGTGGCATTGGGCTGATTGAGCCTTATGCCCCGCAGTTCTGCGACAGTTGTAATCGCCTGCGAGTGAGTAGCCAAGGCAAAGTACATTTGTGTTTGTTTGATAATGGCAGTTATGATGTGCGAGGGTTTTTGGCAAATGGCGATGTCAATGGATTGGTTCATGCCTTGCAAAGCTTAATGCCGATTAAGCCCGAGCATCATTTACTCAAGCAAAACGACAGTGGTATCATGGCGAATTTATCGATGATTGGCGGTTAATGGATGACGGGTGATTTTTAAAATATAAAATAGGCAAATTTAATCATTCAAACGCAGCTTAATAAGCGTACACGTCGCTATAATGTTGTGCCACATTTGAGGGGTGAAAATCCAAAACATGACAACACAATTAACTTCCTTAGACCTGACACATTTAGACGCACACGGCGATATCGCCATGGTCGATGTGTCGGGCAAAGCGATAACCCAACGCACCGCCACCGCCGTAGGGCAAGTCATTTTCCCTAGCGACAGTTACCAAGTGATAAAATCCGCCGACGGTATCACCAAAAAAGGCTCAATCACCCAAACCGCGCATATCGCAGGGGTCATGGCAAGCAAACGCACCCACGAGCTGATTCCGCTTTGCCACCAGCTGCCACTCGATGGGGTAAAAATCGGCTTTGAGTATGATGATAACAACTGCTCAATCCACGTCACTGCCACTGTCAAAGTCACCCACAAAACAGGCGTGGAAATGGAAGCCTTAACCGCTGTGTCGGTGGCTTGCCTAACGATTTACGACATGACCAAAGCATTATCTCACGACATCACCATCAGCGATATCAAGCTACTCACCAAAACAGGGGGCAAATCCGACTATGCCAACACCTAGCGCGTCTGAGAAAAATTTAGCCATCTTATACTTTGCAAGCCTTGCTGAACAAGCAGGGAAAGACGAAGAAACGATCCGCTTTGACGGTGATAACTTGACCGAGCTTTACCAAACGTTAAGCGCACACTACGGGTTTAAACTCGCCCAAACCAAACTTGCTGTGGCAATCAATCACCATATTACCAACTGGCAAACGCCGCTTCAAGATGGTGATATCGTCGCCTTTATTCCGCCTGTAGCAGGTGGTTGAATATCACGTACGCCCTTTAAACAATATAGAGAAAACCATGAACGCATTGCATAAAGGCTCATCCACCATTAGCATCAGTGAAGACCAAGCCTACCAAACCGTGATTACTAGCGGCTTTGCGTTAATTGACCGAGCCATTGACGACAGACGGCTTAAACACACCTTAATGAGCGATACTTGCGGGGCGTTAGCGACATTTGAAGGCTGGGTACGTAATCACAATAACGCTCGCCCTGTTAGCAAACTCACTTATTACGGCTACGAGCAACTGGCACTCAATCAAGGCAAAAAACTGGTTGAACAAGCCAAAGCCCAGTTTGATATCGAAAACGCCATTGCCATACACCGTGTTGGCGACCTTGCGATTGGTGAGATGGCGGTGTGGATTGGGGTGGTGGCTGCCCACCGTTATCCTGCATTTGATGCGTGTCGTTGGCTACTAGATGCGATTAAAGCGGATATTCCTGTGTGGAAACAAGAATTTTATGCCGACAGCACTGAGAGTCTGTGGCTTTCTAATAATGGTTAATACTCTAGTAATGGTTAACAAGCAATGACAACTACCGTATTAAGCGTGCTGTTTTTTATTTCTGCCTTGCTCTATTCATCAGTCGGGCATGGCGGTGCATCGGGTTATCTAGCGATGATGGGGTTAGTCGGCGTTGCGCCAAGTATGATGAAACCCACCGCACTATGTCTCAATATTTTGGTGTCCATCATTGCATTTTGGCGATTTTATTCCGCAAAAAACTTTTCTTGGCAAATTTTTATTCCCCTTGCTATTACCGCGGTACCGATGGCGTTTATCGGGGGAATGACCCATTTACCCAGTCATTTATATAAGCCGATTGTTGGGATGGTACTGATTTTTTCGGCTATTTATTCATTTATCTTTGCCAAAAAACTCACCAGCGAGCAACCATTAAAACAGGTGTCAAAATGGATTTTGGCAATCGTGGGGGCGGTTTTAGGGTTACTTTCGGGATTGACGGGGGTGGGTGGTGGTGTGTTTTTAAGTCCAATTTTATTGTTTAACCGTTGGGCAAGCCCTAAAGTTGTCGCAGGCGTAGCGTCGGGGTTTATTTTGGTGAATTCAATTTCAGGCTTGTTTGGTGTGTTATCGACAGGGGCAAAACTGCCAAATCAACTACCAATCTGGCTTGTAGCGGTTTGTGTAGGGGGTTTTATTGGCGCAACTTATGGTAGCAAACGCCTTGCCGACCCAATGCTCAATAAATTATTATCTCTGGTGTTAGTCATTGCAGGGCTGAAAATGCTGGCAAATTTTTAATGCTTAGGTAGATACCAACCGATGCATCTAGTACCAACCTAAAAAAGTACCAATCTAAAAAATGCGATGAATTGCATGCAACATCCAATCATTTCAAAGCTTAAGCTATAAAAAAAACCCATTGCAGGAGGTGAGCAATGGGCTGAGGAAAAGCACAAGTAAGTGTTAAAAGTCTGAAAATTTTTGACAATGAACGCGGTTTATCAAAATTGTCCAATCACTGTATGATAGAAAATTGATAAAAAAATTCGCAAATTAATACGTTATGACTGATAAATTGGGTACAAAGTATTCAACTTTCAATAAACCTGACAACAGCAAAATTTGCTAATAGCGAAATAATTCTTATTGTTATTATTATTTCTTTGTCGGACGTTATGATATCAATAAAAGTCTAAATTTTTGACTGTCTAATTACACCTTGTTACTTTTGAAGTGTTTTTTATACAATGACATATTTAGTAAAAAATACCATAAAATCAATAGAGTAAGCCGGCCTAATTGTTGAAAAACATGACAAAAACGAGCACTATTGGCAAAAAATAATGACATTGCTTTGAGAACCGTTATAATTATTTCAACTAAAATTAGCGTTACGCCGCACCTTACAACAAGAATGAACGAAAAATCCCATGACCGATAAGCCAGTGACCGACGAGACAGCCCATCCCTCTGTTGCCTCGGGCAGTATTTTTAACTTGCCCAACAACTTGACCATTGCGCGCATCGTGATGATTCCACTGTTTGTGGCGATTGCTTATTGGCCGCCTGCGATGGGGATTGGGCAGAGCGCCATTAGTGACAATGCAATTGCCAATATAGGCATGTATCAGTTTAGCGATAGCCTCCTACGCCACTTTTTATTGACGGCTGTATTTGTTTTGGCGGCAATTACCGATTGGTTAGATGGCTACTTTGCCCGCAAGCTCAATATGACATCGGCATTTGGGCGGTTTCTTGACCCTGTGGCGGATAAATTGATGGTTGCTGCCGCGCTAATTATCTTGGTGCAGTGGCATCCTGACATTGTCATGGCGATTTCAGCAATTGTTATCATCTCACGTGAGATTGCCGTCTCAGCCTTGCGTGAGTGGATGGCAGAACTGGGCAATCGTACTAGCGTTGCCGTGTCATACGTGGGCAAGATGAAAACCACTTTTCAAATGGTGGCAATTACGGTGTTACTACTCAATTGGGAATCACTTGAAATGACGGGGTATTTACTATTGGTCATTTCAGTGGTGTTGACGTTATGGTCAATGTTTATTTATCTGAAAGCGGCATGGCCCTATCTAAAACAGCCTTAATCAATAACTTTAAAAAAAGCTGATGACGTTAAAAAAAACGGATTATATTAAAACAATTGTTAGTTCAAAATTTACCATAAAAAACCCCAGTCAAAAAACTGGGGTGATATTTTTTTAAAACCAGCAATTAAAACGTCACTGAATGGTTTTCACCCATATTTTCTGCAGTTTTCCCTTCTTGCGCAGCGGCGGCTACCATTTTAAACATATCCACCACTGTGTTACCGCTTAACCAATACTGCGCGCCGTTACATTCAATACAAATCACTTGCACGTTAGGATCTTCTTTACCTTTTTCATAGAACGCCGCATAAATTGGGCTCCAAAGCTCATCTAGTTTGGCTTTGTCATTAACCAGTTTAGCGGTACCATTGATTGACACAAAGTCTTTTTGGTCGCTTGAGGTATAAGATAAGTTGACTTGTGGGTTTTTTTCTAAGTCTTTGATAGTTTCTGACTTGCGATCACCGATAAACCAAATTTTACCATTTTCTAATTCATTTTTATTAGTGGTCATAGGGCACGCATGTAAATGTCTTTCGTCTGCAGTAATGGTGGTCATCATTGTATATTTGACGCCTTCAATCACTTTATTAATATTTTCAATATGTTGCTCTTTGGTAAGATCTGCCATGAGAATGTCCTTGTTATTATATGGTTATTATACGTCTCAAAGTTAATGCTAAAAAATTTATTGCTAACTGGTTAAAAAGTTACATTAAAACTGGGTTAAAGTCGTTAACTTGGACGATAATATCGGTTTTTGTTGTTTGAGTCTGTCGAAAAGCTGCAAATAATTGGTATAAAACCGTTAACGATGTTATCGCAAGGTAACGCAATTGAAAGGCAATTTAGAAAAAACACAGGGTGAAATGACAGTCTATCGCCATCAAGACAAGTGATACGCCCGTGGGTTTAATGCTATAATAGCCGCAAATTTTTCTGTTATTTTCCCAACTTTTCCCAAAGCAAGCGGAACTTTCTATGACTATCATCGCTGGACACCCATTTTTAACCGATTTTCAAACCACCAAACTGCTAAATTCCCTTAGCCAAAAAACCAATCTCAAAATCACCCACTTAAAAAGCCAGCAAGTTTATATTTTTTCTAAGGATTTGGCAGAACACGACTATAAAAAAGCGGTAGATTTGCTCAATCACGGTGACGAAATCGCGCTTAATCAAGCAAGCCCAGATGAGAATCAGGATGAGAATCAGGATGAGAATAAAGAGGCGCTGCAAATTATCGTCAGCCCACGTTTTGGTACGATTAGCCCTTGGGCAAGTAAAGCGACGGATATTTTTAACAATTGTGAGATAGCGATTGAGCGTGTTGAGCGCTTGGTGGTGTATACGCTCATAGGCGAAAATTTGCCTGAAAAGCTCCCGCATGATATCGAGATGATGTTGTACGACCGCATGACCCAAAGCCTATTTTATGACTTGGCAAAGGCTCAGCATTTATTCGATGACCACGAGCCAGCACCGCTCAACCATGTCGATGTGATGGGCAAAGGGCGTGAGGCGTTAGAATCTGCCAACCGTGAGTTCGGTTTTGCGTTATCGAGCCAAGATATTGACTACTTGATGGATGCCTACGTTCATGTGCTAAAGCGCAATCCGACCGATGTTGAGCTTATGATGTTTGCCCAAGCCAACTCGGAGCATTGCCGTCACAAGATTTTTAATGCGCAATGGACGATTGATGGGGAAGTACAGCCAAAATCCTTGTTTGGCATGATTAAAAATACCTTCAAGCAAAATCCTAACGATATTTTATCCGCCTATAAAGACAATGCCGCGGTGGTAAAAGGGCATGAAGGGCAGCGTTTTTATCCGCTACTAAACAGCGACAACAATCATTTAGCATACGATTTTCACCAAGAGCCGATTGATATCTTGATGAAAGTCGAAACCCACAATCACCCAACGGCGATTGCACCGTATGCAGGCGCGGCAACAGGTTCTGGCGGTGAAATCCGTGACGAGGGCGCGACAGGTCGTGGCGGTAAACCCAAAGCAGGCTTGGCAGGATTCCATGTGTCGCATTTGCAGCTGCCTGATATGCCAGAAAAATGGGAGCACAGCGGAAAAGTCTCGACTGCTGACTACGGCAAGCCAGCGCGTATGGCGTCCGCATTAGAAATCATGACCCAAGCGCCGCTTGGTAGTGCAGCGTTTTCCAATGAATTTGGTCGTCCAAATCTGGTCGGTTATTTTCGCTCATTCCAATTGGACACCTCAAAAGACCAAGATGGCAGCCAAATGCGGGGCTATCACAAACCCATTATGATTGCCGGTGGTTACGGTAATATCAAGCGCAATTTGGTGGAAAAAAATCCGATTCAGCAAGGCGATTTGCTGATTGTGCTAGGGGGTCCTGCCATGCAAATCGGCTTGGGCGGTGGCGCAGCAAGTTCGGTGGATAGTGGTGAGCTTGATGAAGGCTTGGATTTTGCGTCAGTGCAACGTGACAATGCCGAGATGGAACGCCGCTGTCAAGAAGTCATTGACCGCTGTTGGGCGATGGCAGGAAACCAGCCAGATGAAGATGACAATCCGATTGTGTCAATTCATGACGTGGGGGCAGGGGGTTTGTCAAACGCCATGCCTGAGCTTGTGAATGACCACGAACTTGGTGCGGTGTTAAACTTGCGTAAAGTGCCGTCGCTTGAGCATGGCATGTCGCCAATGGCGATTTGGTCAAATGAAGCCCAAGAGCGCTATGTGTTGGCAATCCGTCCACAGAGCCGTGAGCTATTTGATAGTATCTGTGAGCGTGAGCGTTGCCCGTATGCTATTTTGGGTGAAGCGACTGACGTGCGTGAGTTGGTGGTCAATGACCCACTACTCAACACCAAAGGCGACCAACAACCGGTCGATATGCCCCTACAAGTGCTACTTGGTGGCACGCCAAAAATGCAGCGTAGCTTTAGCCGTAGTACGCCAGATTTGACAGCGTTAAACCTTGATAAAGTCGATTTGGCTGAAGCGGTCAAAGACGTGCTGCGTCATCCAACGGTTGCCAGTAAATCTTTCTTAATCAGCATTGGCGATCGTTCAATCACAGGTATGGTAGTACGTGACCAATATGTTGGACGTTACCAAGTGCCAGTGGCAGACTGTGCTGTTACTGCTTCTGCTCTCCTCCCTGTCGATGGCAAACCGATGACAGGCGAGGCCATGAGTATGGGCGAGCGTACCCCAGTTGCTTTGATTAATCCTGCCGCATCTGCGCGCCTTGCGGTCGCTGAAGCCATTACCAATATCGCAGGGGCGAATATCGCCAAGCTATCAGACATTACCTTGTCGGCGAACTGGATGGCAGCCTGTGGTGAGGACAAAGAAGACCAAGCCTTGTTTGATGCGGTGTATGCGGTGGGCGAAGCACTTTGCCCGGCACTGGGCATTGCCATTCCTGTGGGCAAAGACAGCTTGTCGATGCGGGCAAATTGGTCAGATGAGCAAGCAAACAAGTCTGTGGTGTCACCTATGTCGCTCATTATCACTGCCTTTGCCCCTGTGCAAGATGTTACCAAAACACTAACCCCAGAATTGCTAACCAGCTCGGCGCTTGGCGAAACCGCCTTTTATCGCTTAGACTTATCAAAAGGTCAGTTCCGCTTGGGTGGCTCAATCCTTGCCCAAACCCTAAGCCAACTGGGTGATACTTGCCCAGACCTAGATAATCCGCAAGATTTAATCAACTTCTTTGACTTTATCCAGCAAGCCAACAACCAAGGCTTAATCACCGCATATCATGACATTGGTGATGGCGGTTTGCTTGCCACCATTGCTGAGATGCAATTCACCAGTCGCCAAGGCGTGAAATTGGTGTTAACTGATGATAATTTACTCGGTCAATTGTTTGCTGAGGAACTCGGTGCGGTGATTCAAGTTAAAACCCATCAGGTGGCTCAATTGCTAGCGCTTGCCGAAACCACAGGCGTCAGCGAGTTATTAAGCTTGGTCGGTCAAAGCACCGATGAAGACAGTTTACTCATCCAAACAGCCACGCAAAATTTACGTTTTGAGCGTAGCGAGCTTGAGCAAGAATGGAGCAAAGTCAGCTACCATATCGCCAAAAACCGTGACAACCCCGAATGCGTACAACAGGCCTTTGATTTGATTGGTGATAAATCCCATCAAGGTCTAATCGCCCAAGCCAATTATGATCTCAACCAAGCGATTGAAGCCCCATACATTAACAGTCGCACGGTGCAGCCGAAGGTGGCGGTACTACGTGAACAAGGCGTCAATGGTCAGCTAGAAATGGCCGCAGGCTTTAAACGCGCAGGGCTAGAAGCCGTCGATGTGCATATGAGTGACTTGCTCAAAGGGCGTGTCAACTTGCGTGACTTTGATGGGCTCGTGGCTTGCGGCGGCTTTAGTTATGGCGATGTGCTTGGCGCTGGCGCTGGCTGGGCAAAATCGGTACTGTTCCATGATGAACTACGCATGCAATTTGTGCGATTCTTTAACCGACCAGAAACCTTCTCGCTTGGCGTTTGTAACGGCTGTCAGATGATGAGCCAGCTTAAAGACTTGATACCAGGCGCAGAGAATTTCCCCCGTTTTATCGCCAATAAATCGGCACGGTTTGAAGCGCGCACGGTGAATGTGAAAATTGAACGTACCAAGTCGGTGCTGTTAAAAGGCATGCAAGAGAGCATTCTACCGATTGCGGTGGCACATGGCGAAGGCTTTGCAACGTTGAGCGATACCGATATCGCAGGGATGAGCGCACATGGGCAAATTGTGATGCGTTATGTGGACAGTCTCGGCACACCAACCGAGCATTATCCGCTCAATCCAAATGGCTCACCGCAAGGGGTGACAGGGATTTGTAGTACCGATGGGCGTGTGACCTTGATGATGCCACACCCAGAGCGCAATTTGATGGCATATAACCACAGCTGGAAGCCTGAAGCTTGGGACAATGACGGGGCGTGGATGCGGATGTTTAGAAATGCTCGGGCATTCTTAAGATAAGAGTTAAGATAAAAGTTAACATAGATAATTTTTTTAAAAAAGGATGGCAAAAGCTGTCCTTTTTTAATGACCCAACCTAACCCGACTAACGCAATAAAGGCTGGGTAATAAAGGCTGTCACGGTGAAAGTCTTGGCTCGGTCAAAAACTAGCAACAATTTACAAACAATACACGATAACAAAGGAAAGGTATATGTTATAATAACTTAATCCTACATACACTAAGTTAAGTTTCATTAACAATGTTTTGTAAGCCCACACAGCTCTTATAATATATCGAGGAAAATCCCATGAATAACAAAATTTTAGTCACTACCGCTATCGCAGCGTTATTAGCCACACAATTTGCCAATGCAGAATTGGTTATCTCGCAAAACGGTGAAACGCAAAAAGTTGGTGAAACTGCGGCTCAACCTGCAGCGGTCACAAAAGCGCCTAAAACCGCCAAAGTAGAAAAAGTTAAGCCAAGCAACAGCACCAGCTACAAACTAGACCCAAACCACGCCAATGTACGTTTTGCGATTGATCACTTCGGTACAACGACCAACCAAGGTGGTTTCTACGGCGTAACGGGTGACTTGAACTACAACCCCGCCAAAAATACAGGCAGCATCAACGTTGACATTCCTGTCAATAGTCTTGACACGGGTAACGAACATTTTACCAACCATTTAAAATCAGCTGAATTCTTTAACGCTGAAAAATACCCAACGGCTAATTTCAAATCAACCAAATTCCATTTCAAAAATGGCAAAGTAACGAAAGTTGACGGTAACTTGACGCTATTGGGCAAAACCAACCCAGTCAGCCTAAAAGCCACTAAATTTAATTGCTACAACAGCCCAATGCTGAAAAATGCGCAAGTATGTGGCGGTGATTTTGAGACTACCATTGACCGCACCAAATGGGGCATGGATACCTATGTCAAAATGGGTTTTGCTAAAGACGTGAAACTCAACATCCAAGTTGAAGCCGTACAACAATAAGCTTGCTTAGCGTTACCTAGAAGCCAATGTTAACGCATTGGCTTTTTTACGTTTCTACGATAGATAATTTCACAAACACTGAACTTTGCCAACACTCTTTGCACAGCTTGATTCAATTGATAAGTTAAAATGTTCAAACCAATGCAATTTTTAACGACTAATAATAAGGAAAGTTCATGACAGATAAAACTAACAACTTAGGGACACTTGCCAAACTTGCAGGCATGGCAACCACTGCCATTTTGACCAAAAAAGCCTTGGCTAAAACTTTTAGCTTAGGCGCAAAAGCAGTAAGCAAAGAAATCGTCAAATCTAATTCAATCAACTATAAACTTGACCCGATGCACACCAATGTGCGATTTAGCATTGACCATTTTGGCACCTCAACCAATCATGGTGGATTTTATGGCTTGGAAGGCGACATGGTATTTGACCCCGACAATCAAATAGGGCAAATTGACCTTGATATTCCGTTGGAAAAATTGCAAACAGGTCATAAGAAATTTGATGAACACTTAAAAAGTAAAGACTTTTTTAATGCAGATAAATATCCAACTGCCCACTTTACCTCTACTAAATTTATCTTTAAAAAGGGTAAATTACACCAAATTAAAGGCAATTTAACTTTGCTCAAAAAAACTCGCCCTATTACGTTGACAGCGAGCAAATTTAATAGCTATCCAAGTCCGTTACTCATGGCATATGTGTACGGTGGTGATTTTGAAACCACGATTGACCGTACCGATTGGGGGATTGATGGTTATGTCAAAATGGGTGTGAGTAAAAAGGTGAAATTAGTCATTCAAATTGAAGCCGCTCAACAATGATTTTTTGGTAGATAATAAAGGTAATCAAAAAGATCAGCGTTGGCTGGTCTTTTTTTGCTAAGCTGATTGCAAATTTTTAACTATTCAATTTTTAGCTATTCGTTTTTTAACTATTCGATATTTAACTATTCTAAGCCGCTAAGCCGGCTTTAATAAGTCTGCAGTTTGATACAAAACCATACAGCACTATACAAAACGTAAATTTACAGTAGCCACACATAGCTTCATAATTTTCAAAAACCTAGATATCGATTTATTTAATTTATCTTTGAGGAAAACTTATGAAACCATTCAATACCACAGTAAAAAACACCTTATTGGCCGCAGCCTTGGTGGTGGGTTCTGCCAATCTGACCGGTTGTGGTTATAACTCTATGCAAGCGCAAGATGAACAAATCAACGCGTCATGGTCAGAAGTAGTCAACCAATACCAGCGCCGTGCTGACTTGATTCCAAACTTAGTCAAAGTCGTTGAGCGTTATGCCCAGCACGAACAAGCGACCTTAACCCAAGTGACACAAGCGCGCTCACAAGCAACGACTATCAATGTGAGTGCCGATGTACTCAATGACCCAGCGGCTTTCCAACGGTATCAACAAGCGCAAGATCAATTGGGCAGTGCGTTATCGCGCCTAATGGCAGTGTCGGAGCGCTATCCTGACCTAAAAGCGGACAAACAATTCCAAGAGTTACAAGCACAGCTTGAAGGCACCGAAAACCGCATTACCGTGGCACGTGGTCGTTATATCCAAGATGTTCAAACTTATAACACTACCGTACGCCAATTCCCAACCAATGTCACCGCAAAAGTGTTTGGTATGCATACCCGTCCAAACTTTACCGTGGCCAATGAGGCGCAAATCTCCACTGCACCAACCGTTGATTTTGGCAATAACAATACCAATACCGCAAATGCGGGCGGTCAGCCAGTGCAAAACAATGGGAATACAGCCAATGCCGGTGGTCAGCCTGTCAATAATTCGGCTACCGCAACAGCGAAACCTTAATTCACCATTGTTAATGTTAACTGTATAGTTAAAGTTTGAGAGTTAAGAAGATTTTTTTAAATAGTCTGCTATCAGTCGGTGGCAAGCTCATTGAATAAGATTTGCATAAATTGTCAGACTAATTTTTTAATTTTTTAAAATAGTTATTGAATTGACTATATCATAATAAAAAAATTGCATACTTTGAGGAAACACAGGTGTCATTGAATATTGCACAGACACAGCCCAATTTACAGCGCTCCCATAATCAGCCACAAAAATTGTCATCTCGTTTGTTAGCCAAGCGATTGGTAGTAAATACCTTTACTGCGCTGACCATGGGAATTGGGCTTGCAATGCCTATGGCAGCCGTTGCAGAAACTGCCACAGCGACAGCCAATTCCGCAACCGTTACCGCTAAGCCCACATTACAAGATCATAGTGTTGAGGACATGGTTGCGATTGCCAAAACCGCACAAACCAATGAAGCGCTCAATGATGCTGTACTCAATAATGATGCAATTAAAGAGACGTTAGGCAATGATGCGCTGCCGATACCAGGTAGCACCCAAGCAACTGGCAATCAGGCCAATAACAATCAGGCAACAGTTACCGCCAATGCTCAGACGTCCACGACTACCACACCCAAGCAATCAACCCCAGCCCCTGTCGCAGCTGATAAACTAATCCTAAATAACCCTGTCATTGATGAAGCAAAAATTCTATCTGCCAGTGATAAACAGGCGATTGAAACCAAACTGCGTAGTCTTAATGACCGCGGTTTGGCGCAAGCAGCTGTTGTTATTGTACCAACCACCAATGGCGAGGATATTTTTGACTATTCAATGAAGGTCGCTGATCGCTGGAAACTGGGCAAAAAAGACACCGATCAAGGTCTGTTGATGGTTGTTGCCGTCAATGACCGCAAAATGTATATTTTAACGGGCTATGGTCTTGAAGGTACCATTCCTGATGCCGTCGCTAAACGCATTATTAGCGACGATATAACCCCAAGATTTAAACAAGGCGATTATGCCGGGGGTATCACAGCGGGAATTAATCGCATTGAAGAACGCTTGACGACCGACCCTGCTATTTTAAAGCAAGCGGATGCCAATCGAGTCAATACCAATAGCAATGCCCAGTCAAATCAAGAGGGCGGCATACCGCTTATCTTCCTAGGCTTTTTTGGCTTTGTCACTGGCATGATTTTGACCAGTATATTAGGGCGGTTTTTTGGTTCTATCGCTACAGCAGGTGGCATTGTAACGCTTGGTACAATCTTTGGTGCAGGCTTACTGGGCAGTATATTTGTGGCATTTATTGTATTTTTATTCTTGCTCTTTCGTGGTAGCGGTGGTGGTCGCGGTGGCAGAGGCGGCGGTGGGGTTGTTTTCCTGCCGGGTGGGGGCTTTGGCGGCGGTGGATTTGGTGGTGGCGGCTTTAGCGGTGGTGGATTTGGTGGCGGCGGTGGCGGCTTTGGCGGTGGCGGCGCTGGTGGTGACTGGTAGTCAGTAATCGGCTAGCTATTGAAACATCAGTTAAAAAATTGTGTTAACTTTACCCCTTATCATCAACTATATACTTCATTATTTTTTATGGAATTTTCATGAGCACAAATGACCCAATAACTGCAACGAATGGTGCCAACGAAGAAACCATTGCTTACACCTCACCGATGGCGACAGTGACTTCTACTGTGCCAAGTTGGGCTAGATGGTGGCGTCAAGTTGCGTTTATACCTAGCCTGCACAATCGCTGGTTAACGCCTACTGCCCAACAGCAGCTAAACCAAGCAATTACCGAAGCTGAGCAAGGGCATCGTGGCGAAGTCGTGCTAGTGATTGAGAATCATTTGCCCATTTCGTCAGCACGGCTACAAAACAGCCGAGACAGAGCGATCGAAGTTTTTGGGGATTATCGCGTCTGGGATACGCAGGATAATACTGGGGTGTTGGTGTATCTTAATATCTGTGAGCGGCGTTTGGAAATTGTCGCCGATAGAGGTATCAATAGCCATGTGATGCCAACCATGTGGCAAGCGATGTGCGATAAGGCTATTGAAGGTATTAAAGTCAATCGACACATCGATAGCTTGGTTGCGCTATTGGGCGATGTGGGGCAATTGCTTCGTCAATATTACCAATTGGACAATGACCCAAGCGGCAACGAAATCGCTGACAGGATGATTTTTATAAAGTAGTTTTAAACTTAGTTAGTAGGTTGCGATGATGCAATCCTACCAAAAGCGATGTCACCCATCGCTTTTTTTTATTGCTTAGCTTTTATTGCTAAACTTTTAATGCCCAACAGTAAGCGGGTAAACTTCAAAATTTGGTATCAAAAATTATTAAGGATTATCTTTGCAGCGCTAAAAAATTGCGTTAAGGCTCGATAAAAGAATCGACAAATTTTGCTAGGCGAAATGATGAAATTTTACATATAATGAAAACGACATACCGCCACTCAGGTTGTTAGACAATTAGACAATTAGACCAGTCGTCATGTTGGCGATAAATCATTACTTATAAAAATTTTGAGGGAATCTCATGCCAACGCTCACCAATAATATTGCTGATAGTATCGGTCAATTTTATCTCGGTCAAGACGTGTACCCAGAGCGTACACAAGGTCAAGCAACCCTATATGACGCAGCTGACTTAACAACCCATGCGGTGATTATCGGGATGACAGGCTCGGGTAAGACGGGTTTGGGGATTAGCTTACTGGAAGAAGCCGCGCTGGATAATATTCCGGTGATTGCAATTGACCCCAAAGGTGACTTGGGCAATTTGGCATTGACGTTCCCAAATTTGGCCGCCAGTGACTTTGAGCCGTGGATTGATAGCAGCATGGCAAGTCAAGCGGGTATGAGCGTGGCAGAGTTTGCCAAGCAAACCGCAGAAAACTGGCAACAAGGGCTTGGCAAAAGTTTTCAAACCCCGGAGCGTGTGCAAGCACTCAAAGCCGCCAATCGTGTCAGTGTCTATACCCCAGGTAGCGAGAATGGCTTACCCATTGCCCTACTTGGTAATCTCGTCCCGCCGCCCGATAGTGTCAAAAATGATGGCGAAGGTTATGCGGAGTATATCGATGCAACAGTGTCGGCACTGTTGGTGCTATTAAAAGTCGATGGGGATAACCTTGCCCCAGAGCATGTGTTTTTGGCACAGCTACTTAAAAATGCCTGGGACAATAACCAAACTTTAACCTTGGTGGATTTGATTACCCAAATCCAAACGCCACCGTTTGACAAAGTCGGCATCCTGCCGCTGTCACAAGTATTTGCGGATAAAGACCGTGCCGCACTGGCGATGAAGCTCAACACGCTTTTGGCATCGCCGAGTTTTGCCAGCTGGCTCAAAGGCATGCCACTGGATGCTGGCGCACTGTTTTATGATAAAAACGGCAAAGCGCAAACCAGTGTGCTCAATATTGCCCATCTATCCGATGATGAGCGTCTATTTTTTGTCACCTTGTTTCTCACCAATTTATTGGGCTGGATGCGCCGTCAGCAAGGCACCTCAACCTTGCGGGCAATTTTGTACATGGATGAAGTGTTTGGCTACCTACCGCCGATTGGCAATCCACCGACCAAAGTATTGCTGTTGACCCTGCTAAAACAAGCACGTGCATTTGGTTTGGGGATTGTATTATCAACCCAAAACCCAGTGGACTTGGACTACAAAGCCTTATCCAATGCGGGTACTTGGTTTATCGGACGGTTACAGACTGCCCAAGACCGTGAACGGGTGATGGATGGCTTGCTCTCTGCCAGTGGCAGCAGTGGACTGGACAAAGCGGCGCTCAATGCGTGGTTTGATAAACTCGGTAAACGCCAATTTTTACTGCACAATGTGCATGACGCCAGCCCTGTGATTTTTAGCACCCGCTTCACGCTCAACTACTTATCAGGACCGCTTAGCAAACAGGCCATAGCACAGCTCAAAGCCAATAGCCAAGCCGCTGCTGCTACCGACTCAGCACAAGCTCAAGCCACCACGCCTGACATCAATCCATTAGCAAGCACCATAAGTCAGCCGCCGGCCTTGCCCAAAGATGTGGGCTTGTATTATGCCCCCAAAGACATGGCGGGCGATGGGCAAACCTTCTATGAGCCTACTGCCTTTGCCTATGCGCGGGTATTTTTTAATGACAAAAAATCAGGCGCCCAAAGTCAGCAGCAGCTATTATTAACCACAGCATTTGGTGAGCCGCCGTTGGTGGTAGATTGGCATCAAGCGATTTTAAGTGATTTGACCTTTGAGCAGTTACAATCCGCTCCGCACCAACCCGCTGTGCTCAAACAACTGCCTACCCAAGCGCTCGACAAGGCATCATGGAAAGCTTGGGAAAAAGATGTGAAAGAAGCCATCCGTCAGCAGCAAGTGTTAAATCTGTGGTATGTCGATAGTTTAAAGCTGTATAGCGAAGTAGCAGAGAGCGAAGACGCCTTCCGCAATCGACTCATCGTACCGCTGCATGAACAGCGTGATATCGCCATTGCCCAGCTGCGTGATAGCTTTGCTAAAAAACAAGACGCGCTAGCCAAAAAATTGCAAGCCGCCAATGAAAAATACCAACAACAAGCCGCTGAGTCGAGCAAAGGCTGGCTTGATGCAGGGGTCAGTATTGGTTCTGCGGTCTTAGGCGCATTTATGGGTCGCAAGGCGTTGTCACAGACCAATATCAATAACGTCAAACGTGCCATGAACTCGGTGGGCGATATCAATGCCCACAAACAAACCGTCGCAGAGCTTGATGCGATTCGTCAGCAGCTGCAGCAGGAGTTAGACAGCATTGGGCAGCAGTTACAAAGCCAAATCGACACTTTGGCAACCACGTATGATGCCCAGTCAATAGCACTTGATACTGTACAGATTGCCCCAGCAGCGAAGGATATCACGGTGTTGTTGGTCGGCGTGTTGTATCAGCCGCTATAAACAGACGCAATATAAACCTTTTGGTTCTATCGAATTTCGTGGAATGCGGTATGACCCCAACGTCTGAATACCAACAGCAAGCCCAATATTTTCTTGCCAACATCTATGCCAGTGGCAATGGCGTCTCTGCCAATGCCCATCATACTTATTAGGATATCTACTTGATGGTTTTTGATAGCCTATTTTTATTATCAAGCCCTTCTTATTCAACCTTTCATTGATGGCTTTTTAACAGCCATTGCTTTATTTTTCGCCAACTGCACCAATTATAATGCCTATGCGCCAAATGTAGCCAAAATGAGATACGCTGCGCCTAGGATGCGTTCACCAATTTGTAGGATGATTGACCTATAATGACAATACATTAAAAGGAAAAAGCATGACACCCGTAGATATTATTACTAGTAAAGAAATGAGCGATATTGCACAAATTGTCAAACTTCATGATATTGATGTTCCCTTAGTCGCTGTGTATTGCGGCTCTCGCAAAGGCAATGACCCTATCTATGTCCAATCGGCGCATGAATTGGGCAGGGCATTGGTTGAAGCGGGGTTAGGTCTGGTGTATGGCGGTGCGGTGATTGGCTGTATGGGCGCGGTTGCCGATGGTGTGATTGAAAAAAACGGTATTGCCGTGGGTGTGATTCCTGAGTTTATGATGGATCGAGAAGTGGCGCATGGCGGGCTGACGCGTTTGCATTTGACCGATACCATGCATACCCGTAAAGCCATCATGGCAGAGTACGCCAGTGCCTTTATCACCTTGCCAGGTGGGCTTGGCACCCTTGAGGAAATCATGGAAATTGCCACTTGGCGACAGCTATATCAACATGAAAAACCGATGATTATTCTTAATATCAATGGTTTTTATGACAAATTGGTTGAACATCTACGCTTTACCGCTGAGCAAGGCTTTATGAAGCCAGAAGATTTACAGCGATTAATCGTTTGTGATACTGTCGCAGAAGCCATTGAACTACTCAAACCGATTGTTAACATGCCAGACACGCTGAATGTGAATAAAATCTAACTTTGTTAGCGACAAAAAAAAGACCTCAGTTAAAGGTCTTTTTTTGTATCCTTTTTTTATCAATGTTATCTAGTCGAAAATCTTACCACGATTCATAATCCCATTGGGGTCAAACACTTGCTTGATGGCGCGCAAATAATCAATTTCTTCGTCAGGACGGGTGTAGTTAAGATACGGCTTTTTGGTCATACCCACGCCATGCTCCGCTGAGATAGAGCCGTTGTATTTTTGCACCGTTTCAAACACGTACTTGTTGACCACTTGGCATTTTTCAAAAAATTCGTCTTTGCTAAGGTTTTCTGGTTTTAAAATATTTAAGTGTAAATTACCATCACCGATATGCCCAAACCAGCACACTTGAAAATCCGGATAGTTTTGGCTAACAATGGCATCGATATCCGCGATAAACTCTGGCACGCGGCTGATGAGCACGGAGATGTCATTTTTGTACGGGGTAAATACCGAGATGGTCTCAGAGATATACTCGCGCAGTTTCCATAGCTCTTGGGCTTGGTGAATCGATTGGCTCATCACCCCATCAAGCACCCAGCCTTCGCTCATACAGTCTTCAAAAATCTGCATCGCCATGTCCATAATCGGCTCGTAAGGCGCTTCAAATTCTAGTAGCGCATAAAACGGCGCATCGGTTTCAAACGGTTTTTGTACATGCCCTGTGGCAAGTAACTTGTCAACGGCGACATCATCAAAAAATTCAAACGCGGTCAAATCCATTTTGCTTTGAAAGGCTGACAAGATTTGCATGATATTGGCAAACTCTGGCACGCCAAGCACCATGACAGTTAGGTTTTTGGGCTGACGCTCTAGCTTGACTTGCACTTCAGTGACAATCCCAAGCGTACCTTCTGCCCCGATAAACAAATGACGCAGGTCATAACCTGTGGCGTTTTTTATCATGCCCTTATTGAGGTGCAAAATATCGCCTTTACCTGTTACCACCGTAAGACCTAATATCCAGTTGCGGGTCATGCCGTATTTGATGACTTTGATGCCGCCGGCATTGGTGCCAATATTGCCGCCAAGCTGGCTTGAACCGGCTGACGCAAAGTCCACGGGATAGTATAAGCCTTGCTGCTGGGCAAAGTCTTGCAGCGCTTTGGTGACGATACCAGCCTCCACTTCCACCATACGGTCTGCAGGGTAGAAGCCCAATACTTGGTGCATTTTATCCAGGCTAATTACCACCTCGCCATTGGCGGCAACTGCCCCTGCGGATAGACCGGTTCGTCCACCGCTTGGGGTAATGACGATGTTAAGCTCATTACATAGCTTGACGATGGCTTGCACTTGCTGGGTGGATTTTGGAAAGACAATGGCGCTGGCATTGGGCTCAAAATGCTTGGTCCAATCTTTGCCCCAAAAGCCCAAACTGTCCGCATCGGTTTTGATTTGGTGTTCGTCAAATCCTTGCTGGCGTAGTTGTTCAATGAGCGTATTGATGGCGGTCTGATTAGCAGTCATGGCGTGGCTTTTACCCATATGTTTATACAGATTGAAAAGGTTTTTGAGGCTCTATCATAGCATAACTAACGGCATAAATTTTGACAAAAACACTGGCGATTGATGAAGAATTTTTTACCCATAAGACAAAAAAATCATGCCATCTTGCTGGAATTTCACCACAAAAAACCCAGCAAGTGTGATAGGATAATTGACTAAAAATACTGACTAGGGGTTGTTATGGCACAAAATCTATCACTTGAGAAAGACAAAATCCGCTTTTTGATGCTTGAAGGCTTGCATGACAATGCCTTTAAAGTGCTGTCAGAGGCAGGTTATCACAATGTTGAGAACATCAAAACCGCCTTAGACCCCGAAGAGCTTAGCGAAAAAATCAAAGACGCCCATTTTATCGGCATTCGTTCTCGCACCCATTTGACCCGCGATATTTTAGAAAAAGCCGAAAAGCTCATCGCCATTGGCTGTTTTTGTATTGGCACCAACCAAGTGGACTTGGAAGCTGCCCGTGAGCTGGGTATCCCTGTCTTTAACGCCCCTTACTCTAACACCCGCTCTGTCGCGGAGCTTGTCCTTGCCGAAATCATCATGCTGATGCGCGGTATCCCTGAAAAAAATGCCGTGGTACACCGTGGCGGCTGGAACAAATCTGCCAAAGACAGCTATGAAGTGCGCGGCAAAACTTTGGGTATCGTGGGTTATGGCTCTATTGGTACTCAGTTATCGGTACTCGCTGAAAGCCTTGGTATGAAAGTCATCTATCATGATGTGGTCACCAAATTGCCACTGGGCAACGCCACCCAAGTGGGTAGCCTAGAAGAACTGCTTGGTAAAGCCGATGTGGTCACCTTGCATGTGCCAGATTTACCAAGCACGCGTAATATGATTACCGCCACAGAATTGGCGGCCATGAAGCCAGGCGCGCATCTTATTAATGCGGCGCGTGGCAAATGTGTGGATATCGATGCGCTAGCAGCAGCCCTGCAAAGCGGTCATATCTTGGGCGCGGCGATTGACGTGTTCCCCAAAGAGCCAAAATCAGCGGATGACGAGTTTGAATCACCACTGCGCGCGTTTGACAATGTGATTTTGACACCGCATATCGGTGGCTCAACCCAAGAAGCCCAAGCCAATATCGGTCTTGAAGTGGCAGAAAAATTTGTGCGTTACTCTGATATGGGTGATACCGCAACGTCTGTGAATTTCCCAAATGTTAGTATGCCGCAAAAAGAAGGCACGCATCGTTTGCTACATATTCACCAAAACGTGCCTGGCGTGTTGTCACAGATTAACAAATCCTTTGCCGATGCCAATATCAATATTTTTGCCCAAAGCCTGATGACGGAAGAAGATGTGGGGTATTTGGTGATGGATGTGGGTAGCGGCGATTCTGCGCAAGCGGTTGAAGCACTCAAAAATATCCCAGAAACCATTCGGGTGCGGGTGTTGTTTTAATAAGGTTTTTTGAAAAAAAAGGGCGTATTGAATACGTCCTTTTTTTATTTTTGGTTGCTAAATGATGGCATAAATAGCGTATCAGCCTAACTTGTTTAAAACGTGTCATAACGCATGATAGAGTGGCGTACTGCTTAAGCCATCTAACGTCATGGTTAAGGTTGCCTTATCCAAAATTGCAATGGGTGGTACTAATTTTGTTGTATCAAAAACGATTAAAAAACCCCACTCAAATCACTTGAGTAGGGTTAATACAGCATAAATTATTGGTCAGAAATTGCTAACTATTTCGCAATCTTTTTATATTTCATGCGTTTTGGCTCGGCATCCGCGCCCAATTGTTTTTTGCGATATGTTTCAAACTCCGAGTAGTTACCATCAAACCAAATCGGACCCTCATCCTCAAACGCCAAAATATGAGTGGCAATACGGTCTAAGAACCAGCGGTCATGCGACACCACCATTACAGTACCAGGGAACACTTCTACCGCATCTTCAAGCGCACGCAACGTCTCAACATCAAGGTCATTCGATGGCTCATCGAGTAACAGCACGTTTGCCCCTTGTTTTAAGGTTTTGGCAAGTTGCAGACGATTACGCTCACCACCTGACAGACTGCCGACCAGTTTTTGTTGGTCTTGGCCTTTAAAGTTAAAGCGACCGATATAGGCACGGCTAGGCGTGGTGTATTCGCCCACGGTAATCATATCAAGACCGTCGGAGACTTCTTCCCACACGGTTTTTTTGTCGTCTAGCTCATCACGCACCTGTCCAACATACGCCACTTTCACTGATTCACCGACTTCAACCGTACCCGTATCCGGCTTGTCTTTGCCTGTAATCATGTTAAATAACGTGGTTTTACCTGCACCATTGGGTCCGATAATCCCCACAATCGCCATCGGTGGCACAGTGAAGGATAGGTTTTCGTATAGCAAACGGTCACCAAATGATTTTGAGATATTCTTGACTTCAATCACTTTGTTGCCCAAACGCGATCCTGGTGGAATGTAAATTTCGGCAGTTTCGTTACGTTGTTGGAACTCTTTGGAGTTTAATTCCTCAAAACGTTGCAAGCGAGATTTTGATTTGGCTTGCTGGCCTTTTTGGTTTTTACGCACCCATTCAAGCTCTTGTTTCAGCGCTTTGGCAAAGGCTTCTTCTTGTTTTTGCTCTTGCTCTAGGCGTTTATTTTTTTGCTCAAGCCATTCGGTGTAGTTACCTTGGTAAGGGTAGCCATAGCCACGGTCAAGCTCCAAAATCCACTCGGCGACATTGTCCAAGAAATAGCGGTCATGGGTAATCGCTACAATGGTGCCGCTATAATCTTTTAAGAAATGCTCAAGCCAAGCGACTGATTCGGCGTCCAAATGGTTCGTCGGTTCGTCCAATAGCAACATATCAGGTTTGGATAGCAATAGACGGCAAAGGGCAACGCGGCGTTTTTCCCCACCCGATAATTTGCTCACGTCGGCATCCCACGCGGGTAGGCGCAGTGCATCGGCAGCTTTTTCTAGTTGGTTGTTTAGGTTATGGGCGTCCCACGCTTGGATGATGTCTTCCATTTTGCCTTGTTCGGCGGCAAGTTTGTCAAAGTCGGCATCGGGTAGCGCATATTCACCATAGATTTCATCAAGGCGCGCCAATGCATCTAAGGCTTCACGCACACCGTCTTCCACATTGCCACGCACGTCTTTGGCAGGGTCTAGCTGCGGTTCTTGGGCAAGGTAGCCAATCTTGATACCCGCTTGCGCACGCGCTTCACCGTTATACTCGGTGTCCACGCCTGCCATGATTTTAAGAAGTGTTGATTTACCGGCACCGTTGAGACCCAGCACGCCGATTTTTGCACCGGGGAAAAAAGACAAGCTAATGTCTTTTAGGATTTCCCGTTTGGGTGGAACAATTTTTGATACCTTGTTCATGGTATAAATATATTGAGCCATGTTCTTCCTGTTTAAGTTAGCTAATAGCAAGTGAAGGTAAGGCGTATCATCCACGCCAAAAAATTTGAAAAATGGTAAGATTTAACCGCTTATTATCGCATTGTTAACGGGGTGGGGCAAGGCAAAAGCCTAGGGAAAATCATTTGCAAACCCCATACCGAATAGGCAAAAACTTTTACAAGTCATGGACAGTGGCTGTGCTACTATCAAATGGTAAATAACCAAGCGACAAATAACCAAGTCACAGATAGCATAGTAAAAAAAAGAATACACAAGGAGACAACCATGTCGGATTTACAATTATCGATTCACCATAACGAACAATCACAACGCTTTGAAACCACCGTTGATGGCACTACTGCCTATATAAGCTATGTGGATAATGGTGATGTCATCGTATATGACCATACCATTGTGCCAGACGCGATTGGCGGGCGCGGCATTGCAGGGGCGTTGACCAAGCACGCGCTAGACTATGCCCGCAAGCAAGGTAAAAAAGTCGTGCCAACCTGCTCTTACGTGGCAAGCTACCTGCAAAAGCACCCCGAATACAATGATTTAAAAATACAGTGATTTAAAAGCTTAACATTTTATCAATTGGTTAATACGCCAATAAAAAAACCACATAGGTTAATGTGGTTTTTTTATAGATTAGGGTTTGCTGATTATTTTTTCTTGGTAGGTCCAAGTAGCATACCCATTTGACGACCTTCAACTTTTGGTTGTTGTTCAACATTGGCAACATCCGTCGTATCGGCAATGACTTTTTCAAGCTGCTGCAAGCCAATTTGTTGGTGAGCCATCTCACGACCACGGAAGCGAATGGTGACTTTGACTTTGTCTTGGTCTTCCAAAAACTCACGGATTTTACGAAGTTTGACTTGATAGTCGGCTTCTTCCGTACCAGGACGCAATTTGATTTCTTTAAGCTGCGTTTGTTTTTGGTTTTTTTTGGCTTCTTTGGCTTTTTGTTTTTGGTCGTACAGATATTTTCTGTAGTCCATCACTTTGGCAACAGGAGGCTGAGCGTCTGGTACTATCTCGACCAAATCCAACTCAGCATCACGGGCGGCCTGCAAAGCCGTTTTTATATCCACAACACCAACTTGTTCGCCGTCTTCTTTGACTAAGCGTACCTCTTTGGCACGAATTTCCTCGTTGATGTCTAATCGGTTTGAACTCTTAATAATACTTACTCCTACGCTGTTTTTGATTTGACGCGCCCTTTTTGGGCGGTCGCTTGGTTAACCAAGTCGATAAAGGCATCGATACTCATCACGCCGAGGTTGTCACCTTCGCGAGTACGGACGTTAACTTGGTTGCTTTCTACTTCTTTATCACCCATGACAATCATATAAGGAATACGTTCAAGGGTACGTTCTCTAATTTTAAAACCAATTTTCTCATTACGCAAATCGGTGACCACACGAAGTCCGGCTTGATTCAACTGTTCGGCGACTTTTTGACAGGCTGCCGCTTGGTTGTCGGTAATATTCATCACCACGACTTGCTGCGGTGCAAGCCAGACTGGCATCCAGCCGGCGTAATGCTCAATGAGCATCCCAATAAAGCGTTCAAATGACCCCAAAATCGCACGGTGTAGCATCACAGGGCGCTCACGTTCGCCTTGCTCATTGACAAACTCCGCACCTAGTCGCTCTGGCAGGTTAAAGTCTAGCTGCAGTGTACCGCATTGCCATACCCGGCCAAGACAGTCTTTAAGGCTAAACTCGATTTTGGGTCCATAAAATGCGCCTTCCCCTGGCAGATACTGCCAATCAAGCCCGGCATTATCCAATGCGTCCGCTAAGTCTTTTTCTGCCAAGTCCCACAGTTCGTCAGCACCGACCCGTTTTTCTGGGCGAGTCGAGAGTTTCATTTGTACGTCATCAAAACCAAAGTCTTTATACACATCAAGGGTAAGCTTGATAAAGTCTTGGGCTTCTTGTTTGATTTGCTCATTACTACAAAAAATATGGGCGTCATCTTGGGTAAAGCCACGCACCCGCATGATGCCATGGAGCGAACCTGACGGCTCATTACGGTGGCATGAGCCAAACTCAGCAAGACGCAATGGCAAGTCACGGTAGGATTTTAACCCTTGATTGAACACTTGCACGTGACACGGGCAGTTCATCGGCTTAATCGCATAGTCACGTTTTTCACTATGGGTGGTGAACATCATGTCGCCATAATTTTCCCAGTGACCTGATTTTTCCCATAGGCTTCTATCGACGATTTGCGGGGTTTTGATTTCAAGATAGCCGTTATCTTTTTGTACTTTGCGCATATACTGCTCAAGCACTTGCCACATCGTCCAGCCATTGGGATGCCAAAACACCATGCCAGGCGCTTCTTCTTGCATGTGAAATAAATCAAGCGCCTTACCTATTTTACGATGGTCGCGTTTTTCCGCTTCTTCGATACGCTGAATATAAGCTTTTAGGTCTTTTTTATCTGCCCAAGCGGTACCGTAGATACGTTGAAGTTGCTCGTTTTTGGCATCACCGCGCCAGTAGGCACCACTCATTTTGGTGAGTTTAAAGGCTTTTAGGAAACGGGTGTTGGGCACGTGTGGTCCACGGCACATATCGACGTATTCTTGGTGATAGTATAAACCCATTTGAGTTTCATTCGGCATATCTTCGATAAGACGTAGTTTATAAGTCTCGCCACGGTCTTGGAATACTTTGATAACCTCGTCGCGCGGTGTCATTTTTTTGATAACATCGTAATCTTGGTTAATCAATTGCGTCATGCGCGCTTCGATTTTTTCCATGTCTTCTGGCGTAAACGGGCGCTCGCTGTAGATATCGTAATAAAAACCCTCTTCAATCACAGGACCGATAACCATCTTCACTTCAGGATAGAGCTGTTTGACAGCATGACCCAGTAAGTGAGCGGTCGAGTGGCGAATGATTTCCACACCTTCCTCGTCTTTTGGCGTGATGATTTGGACGGTTGCGTCTTCGCTAATCGGGTCACACGCATCAACTAATTTGCCGTTGACACGTCCTGCAACGGTGGCTTTGGCAAGCCCTGCGCCGATGCTTTGCGCCACTTCCATGACTGACGTTTGTCCATCAAATTGTTTAATATCGCCGTTTGGTAAGGTAATGGCTACCATAATTGCTCCTGTTGTCCTTTGGCAGTGATGACCGTTACTATCGGTCATGTAACCGTGAGAGATGGGAATAAAAAAAGGGAAAAACTCTGCCAATCCAGACTTACCGTGTCTCGATAGGCATTACAATCCCATGAATTCGTCGCTTTGCAAAAAGCGTAAACAAGATATTATAGCAAATTGCGGTGATGAAACCAACTTGCTGATTGAATTGCTTGCAGTGATGACAGAAAATGAGGCAGCTCACGATAGCCGTGTAAAAAAATACTGTAATAGACGACAGCCAATGCTTGGTATCTACAATTTGACTGGGTGTCTTTAATTTGACTGGGTGTCTTGACACTAAGCTGTGCGTCTTTACACCCACAAGTTACAGGAATAATCTAGATTACCCGTGGCAAAACTTATATAACTACAGGATAGTGAGTGCTATGCTTCATAACAATACGATTGATTAAGGGCATTTTTATGTCAGTTGATTTTTCCAATACATTAATTGTGGCGGTCTCTGCCACGGCATTGTTTGACCTATCAGAGTCTGAGCGGTTTTTTCAACAAGCGTTAACCGAAGATCCAGAAACGGCGATTGATAAATTTCGCAGCTATATGATTGAACGCGAAAATGACCCACTGCAAACCGGGACGGGTTATCCGCTTATCAAAGCCTTACTCAATCTCAATCACCATTGTGCAGCCGATGACAAGGGCGAGGGTATCGCTGCGCCCATGGTTGAAGTGGTGATTATGTCAAAAAACAGCCCAGATACCGGCATTCAAGTATTAAATGCGCTGCGTAGTCATGGACTACCGATTAGTCGCTCGGCATTTACTTCAGGCGAAGGGGTGGCGGATTATGTGGCAGATTTTAAGG
Organism: Moraxella sp. 179-F 1C4 NHS; assembly: GCF_045370505.1. NCBI lineage: Bacteria > Pseudomonadati > Pseudomonadota > Gammaproteobacteria > Moraxellales > Moraxellaceae > Moraxella > Moraxella sp. 179-F 1C4 NHS. The sequence continues at coordinate 125,209 of NZ_JBIQEC010000007.1, forward strand.
TGGATTTGTTTTTGACCACCAATCATGACGATGCCCAGCAAGTCACCGATGCAGGCGTGTGTGCCTGCGCGATTTTGGATGCGCCGCCCATTGATATGAAAGAGCTAGACACCAATCAGCTACGCATTGCATTTGATGGCGATGCCGTGTTATTTGATGAAGCAGGGGAACTATTGTCGCGCCAGCAAGGACTCAAAGCGTTTCATGATTATGAAGCCAAAATGAGTGATGTGCCGATGAATAAAGGCCCGTATGCGGATTTTTTAATCAAACTCTCTAAACTACAAAAACGCCTGCCTGCTAAAATCAAGCATCCACCGATTCAAATTGCACTGGTGACGGCACGCAATGCGCCTGCTGATTTGCGCGCGATTAAGACATTACGTGATTGGGGCGTCAATGTGGATTTGGCATTCTTTTTAGGTGGCTTGGATAAACGCCATGTACTGCAAACCTTTGCCCCGCATATTTTCTTCGATGACTCCATTCATAATTACGAATCTGCTAAAGGCGTAGTACCCTCAGGGCTAGTGCCTTATAGCTCAAAATCAAAATTGTATGTCAAACAAACTGATGCCACGGCAACCCAAAACCTTGTTGAGATTCATCAAGGATAAAATTAGGCTGTGTCCTCAATTCACTTTAACATGAATAATGATGCAAGCGAGGTAAATCATTGACTCAAAATTACGAGCTA
>NZ_JBIQEC010000074.1:0-805 GCF_045370505.1 Moraxella sp. 179-F 1C4 NHS
AATTTGGTAGTGGTTTGAAAAGTATGCTGAGAAAGAAATAGAAAAGACAACTTGGTAAAAAGATGATAATTTGAGGTTATGAAGACACAAATTACAATCAAATGCCCAAGCTGTCTAAGTTTCAGTATAAAGAAAAATGGATGGAAAATCTACGGCAAACAAAACTATCAATGTAAAGACTGCCATCGGCAATTTATCCACGACAGTGAACTAAAGTATAAGGGATGTCAAAGTTTCATTGAAGACAAAATTCGCTTAATGTTAGTTAGGGGATGTAGTATTGCTGACATTGTAGCTATTGAAAAGGTTAGCAAATACAAGGTTCTAAGTGTTCTAGTACAATCTGAATATCAGATAAAACCAAAGAAGCGCTATTATCGTCGATTGCAAGTCGATGAGTTTTGGACGTATGTGGGTTGCAAGAGAAACAAAGTGTGGCTGGTTTATGCTTACGACCCAGATACCAATGAAATTGTTACCTTTGTATGGGGTAAGCGTAATTTAACAACAGCAAAACAGCTTAGAGCAAAGCTTGAAGAGCTGAGTGTTGATTTTGGCTATGTTTGCTGTGATAACTGGGATAGTTTTCTGACCGCTTTTAACTTTGATTTTAAAAAGGTTGGCAAATACTATACGGTTGATATTGAAGGTAATAATAATCTTTTTAGGCACAGAATGAGGCGAGCTTTTAGAAAAACTTGCTGTTTTTCCAAGAAGCTTATTAATCATTTTAAGGCTTTTGATTTACTGTTTCATTATGTCAATTATGGCTGGGTATAGTGAGCATACTTTTTAGACCACAGCC
>NZ_JBIQEC010000008.1:0-103099 GCF_045370505.1 Moraxella sp. 179-F 1C4 NHS
AGTGTTTCACTGTTTAGAAAGCGGGTGATGCTGTCATGGTAGATGCTCCCTTGTAGTAGATTGGCAAGTCCTGTGGCAGTGGTTTGCCCAAAACTTGCAATGAGGTAGTCGCTGTAGAGTTCTATCATGTCTTTGTTCATTTGTTTACTCTCTCTGACTGCTTTTTTTGTTATGATAGCGCTTTTTTAAAGGGCTGCGTAACTTCAGTTAAATAGTAAAAAAGCCGTTTCATTGAATTAGCATTGAAGCGGCTTTTTTTATAGGAGCGGCTTTTTTTATGGTAGTTAATAAAACCTAGTGGTCGGCTGGCGTGCCGCCTTGTGCCACAATCCAATTTTCTAGCTGTTTGGTTTTTTCATCCAATAGCATTTTATCACCGCTTGCTTCGACATTGAGACGAATCAGTGGCTCAGTGTTGGAAGCGCGGACATTAAAGCGCCAGCGTGGAAAATTGACCGACAAGCCATCGAGTTTATCAAGGGTCGCCGTTTGGCTATCAAATTGTGGGTAGATTTCTTCAAGTTTTGCCAACACCGCAGGCGCAGTGATACCGTCTAATTTAAAGTTAATCTCACCTGAGATGGGAAAAGCGGCAATCATCTCATCAACCAGTTGCGACAGTTTTTTTGGCGCTTCTGTTTTGCCTGATTTTGATAACAGCTCAATCACCAATAACCAAGGAATCATGCCACTATCACAGTAGTTAAAATCGCGAAAATAATGATGCGCAGACATCTCACCGCCATACACTGCATTGTTTTCACGCATGACTTGTTTGATAAAAGAATGCCCTGACTTACTGATGGTCGCTTTGCCACCGGCCGCCGCGATGACGCTTTCGGTATTTAAGATATTGCGCGGGTCATAGACAATCGCCTCGGCAGGATTTTTATCCAAGAAAGCTTTGGCAAGCACCCCCACTACATAAGTGCCTTCCAAGAATCGCGCGTTTTCATCAAAGAAAAAACAGCGGTCAAAATCGCCATCAAACGCAATCGCTAAGTCTGCTTTCTCTGCCAACAGCGTGTCTGCTGTCACTTTACGGTTGGCAATAATCATGGGATTGGGAATACCATTGGGAAAACTGCCATCAGGCACATGATTGATTTTGATAAATTTAATAGGCGCGTTGGCAGCTTGTAGACGCTGCTCAAGCAAATCAATCGTTGGCGCAGCACTACCGTTGCCACAGTTGACGACCACTGTCAAAGGTCGTAACGCGTTGACGTCAATATAGCTTATCAGATGGTCGATATAGGCGGTTTTGTCTTCTTTTAACTGGTACTCGCCTCTACTGGCTGCCGCTTTGAACGCGCCTTTTTCTGCGATTTGTTGAATGTCTGCCAAGCCGGTATCCGCGCTAATAGGTTTTGACTGTTCACGCACCAATTTTAGCCCGTTATAATTGATGGGGTTGTGACTGGCGGTCACTTCAATACCACCAATCGCGCCATAGTGGCTGGTGGCAAAATACACCTCTTCAGTGCCTGTCATGCCCAAATCAATCACATCGATGCCTGCATCTAATATACCTTGAATGGTGGCTTTTTTAAGGGCTTCACTACTGGGCCGAATGTCACAGCCAACCACAATCGCTGATTTTTGCTGATTTGATAGCGGTTCACTTAAAAATTGGGCGAAAGCACGTCCGATACGGTAGGCGATGTTCTCGTCAAGGTTGTTACCGAGTTCGCCGCGGATGTCATAGGCTTTAAAAGACGAAATTGTGATGGGAGAAAAATCATTCATATACGTGGCTCATTGGATTAAGAATTAAGAATGTCATTTAATTAACTGTTAATTATTCACAATCAGTTATTCACTAGCAATGATCAGCTATCACCAAACACATCGCGGCTATACACTTTTGTCTTGACGTGCGCTAATTCGGGATGTAATCGGTTCGCGACAATCACATCGCTCGTTTCCAAAAAACTCGCTAAATCATTGACTACGGGACAATCCATAAACTGCGGTGACGACAGACTGGGCTCATAGATTTTTACATCAATGGCATGTTGTTTGAGCAGTTCAATAATGTCCAAAATTGCAGAATCTCTAAAGTTATCGGCATCTTTTTTCATGCTCAAGCGGTACACACCCACGGTATTAGGCTGCTTGGCGATAATTTGACGGGCAACAAAGCGTTTGCGGGTATTGTTGGCATCCACCACCGCATGAATCACATTGGCAGGAATCCCTTCATAATTGGCTTTGAGCTGTTGAGTATCTTTGGGTAGACAATAGCCACCATACCCAAATGATGGGTTGTTGTAATGCATGCCAATCCGCGGGTCTAAGCTCACACCGGTGATAATCGACTCACTATCAAGCCCCATGCTTTCGGCAAAGCTATCTAACTCGTTAAAAAATGCAATGCGTGTGGCAAGGTAGCTATTGGCAAATAGTTTGACCGCCTCTGCCTCAGTAGGCGGCATGATTTGGCTTGGGGTGTGGTTTTGTTCGCTGGCAGTTTGGTATTGGACGATTAGTTGGTGACAAACATCTTGCAGCGCTGGCACATGGTTTATATCACAGCCAACGATAATACGTGATGGATGCAGGTTATCATATAACGCTTTGCCCTCCCGCAAAAACTCCGGCATAAATAAGATACGCGTATCAAATTTTGTTTGCATGTCACGGGTAAATCCAATCGGCACAGTCGATTTGATCACAATCGGTACTTGTGCGTTGTGAGCGCGTACGGTTTGGATACTGGCTTCCACCGATGAGGTATCGAATTTGCCCGTGGCGACATCGTAATTGGTCGGTGTGGCAATAATCACCAAATCTGCGGTTGAAAAATCCGCCTCACTTACCAACTGCGCCGCTAAATTCAGTGACTGGGTTGCCAAGAACTGCGCAATCAACGCATCGTCAATCGGCGACTCTTGCTGTTGTAATTGGGCAATCTTTTGGGCGTCGATATCGACCAAGGTGACTTGGTTAGCGAGTTTAGGTTGGGCTAATAAGACAGCATTGGACAGACCGACATAGCCTGCCCCAATGACAAAGATGGTTGTAATCATGGGTGATGGAACCTTACAAATCGCAGCAAAAATTAGCGAAGCCGTCGCGTATTTTTAGCCTTGATATTTCTTGTATTTATAAATTAAGTAAGTTTTTGCCAATATCACTATAGTTTGACAAAATGGCATAGCGATGACAACGATTATTTTGCAGCATCTGTATTTTAGGTATTTGTATTTGAAGCCTCTGTATTTTAGGCATCTAGACTGTCAAGGCAAATACTTACCAATGGACTTAGATTGCGACGTCAAATGCGCTAAAATAGCTAGGTCAATGTTATATTGTGAATTTTTCATCATTTACCATCAATCACCCTTCAGAGATAACGATGCAACCGACTTCCAATTTTGCTGACCTCATTGCTTTAATGGCACGACTGCGCCAAGACTGCCCTTGGGATAAAAAACAAACCAACGATAGCCTCATTCCTTACGCCCTAGAAGAAACCTATGAGCTTATCGAAGCCATACAATCAGGCGACATTGACGACATCAAGGGTGAGCTTGGCGATGTGCTGTTACAAGTGGTTTTTCACGCTTGTCTATATGAAGAACAGCAGCAACTTGATATCAGCGAGGTGATTTTCACCTTGCAACAAAAACTCATTCGCCGTCACCCGCATGTGTTTGACAAAGAAAATCTAAAAACCGATGAAGATGTCAAAAAACGCTGGGATGAAATCAAAGCCTTGGAAAATGCCGAAAAAGCCAAACAGGGTAAACTGGTAAACCATCGCCGCACCCTTGATGCGGTCAAGGCAGGCTCAGCGTTAATGCAAGCGCAAGAACTACAAAAAACTGCCAATAAAGTCGGTTTTGACTGGGATGTGGTGTCGGGTGCGGTGGACAAATTGGATGAAGAAGTGGCAGAGCTCAAAGAAATCTTACCAATCGATGGTCAAAAACCGACGCCTGAGCAAAAAGCGCTGCTAGAAAAAGAACTGGGTGATTGTTTTTTTGCCCTAGTCAATATTGCCCGCAAACTGGGCATTGATAGCGAAAAAGCGACTTTGACCACCGTACATAAATTTCGCTCTCGCTTTGGCTTTATTGAAGATGAGCTCGCCAAAATGGGTAAAACCCCTGAAACTGCGAGCTTAGAGGAAATGGATAACTTGTGGGATTTGGCAAAACAGCATGAAAAATTTGCATGAGGGTTTTTGAGCACGGGCTAGGTTTTAGGGTCTAGTGTTATTGACAGCTAATACCCTGTTTACATGCCGTGTACATTTTTTTGGTAAAACAGTTTTTTAGCTAAGTTTGTGCTAAGTTTGGGGTGGCATAATAGCTCACATCAACTCATTAAACCCATGTATTAAACCAATTTGGTTAATAACATTGATTTAATAGCTTTGATTTAACACAAGGTTTGATTCGTTTGTCATTGAATCTATCTTATTTATTCAATCTTGTTGATCCATTACATAAATAGGTATAACAATAATATTTTAAGAGACGACTATGAAAAAAACGCTATTTGCATCCGCCCTAGCCTTGGTATTTGCTTCAACAACCGCTTTTGCAGCACCGGCTGTACCAGCTGTACCTGCCCATAAAGCACATAGCAAAACTGTGACTCATAAAAACGTCACTCATAAAAAAGTGACGCATAAGAATGAGCTACGCCATAAACCTGTCAAAAAAATTGTCAAAAAACCTGTTAGAAAACAGGTGAAAAAACATTATGTCAAAAAACAGGTCAAAGTAAACCGTGGTCACCGTCATATAAAAGGAGAGCATGCAAAAGGTCAGCCAAGATAATTTCTCGTTATCGCCACAAGCCTTTAGTGCATAGTAAAAGCCGAAACCTAACTGGGTTTTGGCTTTTTTATTGCCCAAGATTGATTGTTCCAGAGGTGTTGGCAAGGTATACTGAGTCAACAGGGATTTGACCGTTAAAGCAATGATTTTTCGATTATTATTTGGCTTAGTTTTCGCTAGTATAGGGTTAGCCATGCTAGTTTTAGCCCTATGGGCAATGCCCGCACAGGCGCAAGTATGTACCCCAACCTTGACGCCCGAGCAGGCTTTTTTGGCAGTGACAAATTTGACTGGGACTAACGGTAGTACCACAAAACCCTCTGCAAATCTCCTTGCCAATTCACCCAAAGTGATTAATATCAATACAGCCAGTGAAGCCGAGCTTACACAGCTTGATGGTATCGGTGCCAAAAAAGCCCAGCAAATTATTTTATACCGGCAAATGATGGCACCGTTTGCCACAGCAGATGACCTAGCCAACGTCAAAGGTATCGGTAAAGCAACTGTCGATAAAAATCGCCACCGCATTACCACCCAATAGTGATAGCAAAGCATTGGCAATCATCGCAAGCCTATTGTCATGTTTTATACACGCTGTACTAGCAAGCAAACCGTCTCATCCTATACCGCTAACGTCCTACAAATAATCAATCAGTAGACAATATTTTTCGCTCACTGGATTTTTTGTAACCGTGAATTAATATCCCTAGTTAGGCAGAAATTTGGTACACTAACCGCTAATAAATTTCTGCCGTTTTCATGGATTTTGGTTACTATACATGGCAAAAAAAACTCGCAAATCACCTAGCACGGCAACCGCTGCTGGCAATACCCAAACTGATTATGTTTTAGATAGACAGTCGGCTCGCCGGGATGCCAAAAAACTGGGCTTAAACAAAGCTGATTTACCCAACTCTATCAAAGAAGTGATTAGCACACTGACGCAGGCGGGTTTTGAAGCCTACATCGTCGGTGGTGGGGTGCGTGATGCCTTGTTAGGCTTAAAGCCCAAAGATTTTGATGCTGTGACCAACGCCACCCCCAACCAAATCAAAGAAGTATTTGGCAAACGCTGCCGCATCATCGGACGGCGTTTTCAGCTGTGTCATGTGTATTCTGGTCGCGATATGATTGAAGTTGCGACCTTTCGCGCGCCACCTAAGGATAACAATCATCTCACCGAAGACGGCATGATTATGCGTGACAATGTGTGGGGTGATATCTATCAAGATGTGGTGCGCCGCGATTTTAGTATCAATGCCCTGTATTATCAGCCATTTGACGATATCGTTTATGATTTTTGTGGTGGGCTAAAAGATGTTGAAAACCGCACCATTCGTCTGCTCGGCGACACCCAAAAACGGGTGGAAGAAGACCCTGTACGTCTGCTACGAGCGCTGCGTTTTAAAGCAAAATTGCAGTTTGATTTTGACAATGCCTTAAACCAACAATTTAACGCGCAAAACTGGGCATTATTGGCGCAAGTATCCCCTCACCGCTTGTACGATGAAACGCAAAAAATGTTCACAGGCGGCTACTTGGTGCCGATGTTACCACTACTATTTGATTATGGTGCGTTTTCCCAGTTGTTGTTTTATCCACCGACAAGCGTGACACCGCTACTCAATCAAGTCACCATCAATACTGATAGGCGCATAGGTAGTGGTAAAAGCATTAACCCTGCGTTTTTTTATGCGACTATTTTGTGGGAAAACTATCTATATTTATTGGATAAGTTTAAAAAGAACACACCGTTTAGCGACGCGCAAAACCAAGCCGCCAATAAAGTCTTGGACAAGCAGCGCCGGCACACGGCCATGCCCAAGTTTGCCGAGCAGTTTATTAAAGATATTTGGCTCATGCAGCCAAGACTTGCCCAGCCGCGCAAAAAAAATCTGCAAAAGCTGTTTGAAAACCCGCGTTTTCGGGCCGCCTATGACTTTTTGATGATGCGTGAGCAGGTAGAAGCCAAAAACCAAGCGCTTGCCAAACAACATGGCGCAGCAATTACGTTGGATGATGAAAGCACCAACGGCATGGGACATTGGTGGGCGTGGTTTCAAACTCTAGGTGCTAAACAGCAGCAACAAGCGATTGATGAGTTTGACCTTGAATCAGTACGTTTGCGCTTTGCCAATATTGTCAATCAGACCAATTTTGAAGATGATAGTGTTGCTTACCAAACTAGCGATGCGGTGCATGATAATGAGGCAGGCAGGGGTAGCGATTTGAGTCATGGAAAGCGCCGCCGCGAACGACGTCGTTTGCCGTTTGCAGCAAATAGCCAAATCGAGCATGAACTGGTACAAGATACAGCGCTATCTACCAAAGCACACAAACTAACGCAGCAGCAGCAACTTGAAAAAGCCCAACTGCAGCAGTTATCGCTTGCCAGTCACACCAACTCAGCACCGGCTAAATCACTTATCGTAGCGCCAATCACAGCGCAAAAAAACGATGACCACCCTTATCAGCCGACAGTTTCTGCTTCAGTATCAGCTTATACTGAGACAAGTGCACGCCCAAATAGTTCACACTCAAATGATTCGAACCCAAATAATTCACACCCAAACGATTCGAACCTAGGTCGCTCACGCAAACGCGATAAAGCTTATTTATCGGTAGCCAGTGTACCTGCCAAACGTGCGCGACGCACCCCCAGCTCAAACTGGTCGATTTTGGAGCAACGCCAGCAAGCGGATATCACAATATCCGCTAGTGATTTGCGTGGCGAACCTGTCAGCCCAACACCCGTCAGACAAAGCACCGACAATCAGGCGGTGACTCATACCGATACTGATATTGGCACTGACATTCGCACTAACACTGACACCGTCAATCATTCGGCTTCCAATAAATTAATGATTGACAATGGCGTGGTACAGCCAAAGCCAAAGCGAGCGCCACGGACGCGTAAAAAAGCGGTTACTGATAGCAAAGTCTTAGCAGAAGCGGTGACTGATAGCGAGGCAGCGGCAGCGCCAAAACGCACCCGCAAACGCGCGGTCAAAATCGACGGTCATCAGCCATGATTACGTGCTATATCGGTTTGGGTGGCAATATCGCAAACGCGCTTGGTACGCCAAGGCAGCATATAGCCAACGCCATTGCGGCGTTTTACGCATCGCCACACTTTGCCAATGTTACAGCATCATCACTGTATCAATCCAAAGCCTTTGGGGTCACCGACCAGCCCGATTTTTTTAATGCGGCCGTAAAAGCTGATACCGATTTGGCACCCTTAGCCCTGTTGGATTTTTGCCAAAGTTTGGAGAGCGCTGCCAAGCGCACGCGTTTGCGCCACTGGGGTGAGCGTAGTTTGGATGTCGATGTGTTGTTGTATGGTGATGACACAATCAACAATGCGCGTTTAACAGTGCCACATGAAGGCTTATTTGCGCGTAATTTTGTGCTAATTCCGATGCTAGAGCTTGAGCCAACCCTGATGGTAAATGGACAAAAATTGGCAGATTTGCCGACCAGTCAAGATTGGCAAGGCTTGGAGAAATTAACCGTGCTTTAACCCATATCAGTTAACATGGATTTTTGTAAAAATTAACAAATTATGGGTGCTATGGATTTGAAATCGCAAAAAATTAAACCATTGATAAAGTAACGTTTTTTGTTTTCCCTATTTCTTGTTTTTGCCTGTTTCTTTTGCCCTTGCTTCTTTTAGTTTTACTTCTTTTACCCTTGATTCTTTTAACCTTGCTTTTTAAAGGAAACCGCATGAGCTACGTTAGTAACCTAGAATCTAACCCTGAGTCAACATCTGCCGCAGCGACGACCAAGCCTAAATTACCTGTCACCTTGTCCACCTTAAACAAACTCAAAGCCAATGGTGAGACGTTCTCGTGCTTGACATGTTATGACGCCAGTTTTGCAGCAGCCATGCAAGTTGCAGCGATTGATACGATTTTGATTGGCGATAGCCTTGGCATGGTGGTACAAGGACAAACCTCAACCTTGCCGGTGACAATCGCAGACATGGTATATCATACCCAAAACGTGGCTCGTGCCAACAGTCATGCACTGATTTTATGTGATTTACCTTTTATGAGCGTTGCCACGCTTGAGCGCGCACTCGATGCCAGCCAAGCGGTGATGCAAGCAGGCGCCCATGTGGTCAAAATCGAAGGCGGTGCCGAGCTTGCCAAAATCGTGTCAGTGCTTGCCAACAACGGCGTGCCGACCTGCGTGCATCTAGGCTTGACGCCGCAATCAGTGAATGTGTTTGGTGGCTACAAAGTACAAGGCAAAACCGATGCCCAAGCGGAAAAACTCATGGCTGACTGTCAAGCAGTGGTAGAAGCGGGCGCAGCCATTTTACTACTCGAATGTGTCCCTGCTGAGCTTGCCAAAAAAGTGCGTGACACTTTCCCCGTGCCAGTGATTGGTATCGGTGCGGGCGTGGATTGTGATGGTCAAGTGCTGGTCATGCACGATATGCTTGGGGTATATACCCGTAAACCTGCCAAGTTTGTCAAAGACTTTTTGACCGACGAGCATAACGAAACCAAAGATATCACCGGGGCGTTTAAAGCCTATCATAAAGCGGTCAAAGACCGTACGTTCCCAACGCCAGCCCATAGTTTTTAGTAATTATAAAGGCAAAAAAATGCAAGTATTTCATACCATCAGCGCATTACGTGACACCTTAAAACCTTTACGCCATCAAGCGGCTGTGCCAAAGATAGCGCTGGTTCCCACGATGGGCAATTTGCACAGCGGTCACGTGACCCTTGTCAAAAAAGCCAAAGAACTTGCCGATATCGTAGTCGTCAGTGTGTTTGTTAACCCAACCCAATTTGGTGTGGGTGAAGACTTTGATACCTACCCACGCACGCTAGAGGCTGATGTGGCAAAACTTACCGATGCGGGGGCAAATTTTGTATTTGCCCCAAGCGTGGAAGAAATGTACCCGACCTACCCTAACAACGTGCAAGTGCTATCAGGCGATATTAGCAAAATCTTGTGTGCCAACACTCGCCCCACCCACTTTGACGGTGTCGGCTTGGTGGTGAGTAAACTGTTTAATATCGTCCAACCTGACATCGCTGTTTTTGGCAAAAAAGACTATCAACAACTTGCCATTATCCGCCAGTTGGTCGCTGAGCTAAATTTCCCGATTGAGATTGTCGGGGTGGATATCGTGCGGGCTTATGACGGGTTGGCATTATCGTCTCGCAATCAATACCTAAGCGAAGCAGAACGTCAACTTGCCCCTACCTTACAAAAAAGCTTGCAACAGCTTGCCAATGAGTTAAAAACTGCCAATTTTGCCGATTTTGACAAAATTATTGCCGGCGCAATCGATAAGTTAAATCGCGTGACGGTGGCTGATTTAGGCTTTAAAGTGGATTATTTGGAAGTTAAAAATCGCTTATTACAACCGCCAAAGCCCACTGATAAAGATTTGGTAATTTTGACCGCCGCTTTTTTGGGCAAGAAAACACGGCTTTTAGATAACCTAGAATTTAGTCGGGAGTTAAATCAGGAATTTAGTCCGGAATTGAATCAGCAATTGGGTCAGCAATCGGCTAGCGATTTTAATCAACAACCTACCACCGCATCTGTAAAGGATTAACTATGTCAAAGCTGCAAGTTATCATTGTTTCAGGACGTTCAGGTTCGGGTAAGACATCGGTTCTCAATATCATGGAAGACTTTGGCTATTATCCAATTGATAATTTGCCACTCTCGCTAGTCCCTAGTGCCATTGATAAACTTGTACATGACAGCCAAATTTATAAAATCGCCATTGGTGTCGATGTACGCTCGCCACAAGCGGACTTATCGCGGTTTGCTGAGGTCTATCATAAGCTGATAGAAGCTTATAGCAAACCGGCGATTAAAATACTGTATGTGACTGCCCAAGAAAGCGTACTCGTGGCACGGTTTGACGCCACGCGCCGTCTGCATCCGTTAATGGCGGTATCGGGTAATCTACCCAATGCCATCAAAAAAGAAATCGATATTTTAGAGCCGATTGCCATCCGCGCTGATATCAAAATTGACACAAGCCTTCTTAATATCCACCAACTCAAAGAAGTCATCCGCGATCATTTGGGTGTGGATAATGCGGTAACCGTCAATATTTTATCCTTTGGGTTTAAATATGGGGCACCGATTGATGCTGATTTTATTTTTGATGTGCGTACCCTGCCAAACCCCCATTGGAAGATTGAACTGCGCAACCAGACAGGGTTAGACGATGATGTCAAAGCATTTTTTGATGACTATAGCGAAGTAGATGACATGACCAATGATATTATCGCTTTTTTTAAAAAATGGTTACCGCCTTTTTTGCACAACAATCGCCATACCGTGACCATCGCCATCGGCTGTACTGGAGGCAAACACCGCTCTGTATATATCGCAGAAAAGTTGGGCGAGTCACTGGCCCAGTCGCTACCCAAAGAAATGGTAGTACGTATCAAACACCGTGAAAAAAACCGCTGGTAGCACGTTCTGAATCAACTTTGTACTGATGATTGATAACTTTGAGATTGATAAATGATTAATTTTGCTGAAATGGATATGGCGGTTAGCCGTACCGAACTAAAAAAAGCCCATGAGCGCCTACAGCGACTGGCTGAGCCGCTTGCCAATTTGTCAAAAAAACAAATGAAGGCACTGCCTGCCAGTGAGTTTTTTTTGGATGACTTACTGCAGCTTGCCGATATCACCAGCCATGAAGCACGTAAACGTCATATCAAGCGTTTGGGCAAATTGCTGGCTGAAGAAGAACCGCATGCGATTGTCGAATTTTTATTTCGCCATACCTTTAGTCCTGAGCAACAAGCCAAAATTGAAAGTTGGCAAACGCGCCTAAATTTGCAAGATGACAATACCTTAAAACAATTTACCAAAACTTTTTTTGACAGTGAATTCAACACCATCAAGCAGCTGCTGATTTGGATTGCCTATGCTGAATACACCCAAGATGATGAATTGATGGAAGAAAGCGTGGCTGATTTACACACTTATATTCGCCAAGTGGCGATTTTGTCCAAAGGTAAATAGTCGGACTGATGGCCAGTTTTCTAGCCACTTATCCCTATATTGCTTGGCTAGTGGGTGTTGCTTTTTTGGTGAGTTGGGGTTATCGCGCTATCCTATGAGTCGATTTTTTACTGCCAAAGCTATTTTCATCATAATAATGTAAAATTGCTTTTATTTTATAGAGTGAGCCGCTAAGGTATGCCATCAGCCTTAGCCATCCTACCCGCAATGAGTCATTTTCACCAGTTACGCCAACACACCCAGTCCAATCCCAACTATCCCAACCAAATTCGCCAGTGGCGCGTGATTGTCATGGCGATTTCGGCATTTATTTTTAATACCACCGAATTTGTGCCGATTGCGCTGCTGTCCGACATTGGTCATAGCTTTGCCATGCCGGTAGAAACGGTGGGGCATATGATCACCATTTATGCTTGGATTGTGGCTATTTTGTCGCTCCCTGCCATGCTTGCTACTGCCCATATCGAACGGCGTAAGCTATTGATAGGGTTATTTGTTATCTTTATCGGGGGGCATGCGGTATCGGTGATGGCGCAAAGTTTTGCCATGCTGTTAATTGGGCGGGCTTTGATTGCGCTAGCGCATGCGGTGTTTTGGTCAATTACCGCAAGCCTTGTGGTGCGTGTGGCGCCCAAAGATCGTCAAACCAAAGCCTTGGGGCTATTGTCGATGGGTAGCGCGCTGGCGACGGTGCTTGGGTTGCCGTTGGGTCGGATGATTGGGCAGTGGCTTGGGTGGCGGATGACGTTTGGCACGATTGGCGCGGCTGCGCTCTTGGCAATGATTATGGTGTGGTGGATTTTGCCAAAACTGCCGAGCAAAGATGTCGGCTCAGCGGCAAGTTTACCCAGTATTTTTAATAACGTCCCATTGCTCACTGTCTATACACTCACTGTGCTATGTGTGACGGCACACTTTACGGCGTACAGTTATATTGAGCCTTATATGCTGACGATTAGTCAGTTTAGTCAACAATTTGCTACAGTGATTTTGCTGAGTTTTGGGGTAGCAGGGTTGCTAGCGAGCTGGCTATTTGGGCACTTTTATGACCGTTTCCCACGGGCGTTTTTGATTAGCGCGATGGCAACGCTGCTGTTTTCGTTGTTGGCATCCGCTTGGCTGCCTCATGTTCCAATCTTGTGGCTTGCCCTAGCGATGCTATGGGGCTTGGCAATTACGGCGATTAGCCTTGCTTTGCAGCTACGCGTATTGCAGCTTGCGCCAAATGCCACTGATGTAGCGATGTCAATTTTTTCAGGAATTTATAACATCGGTATCGGCGGCGGCGCGTTTGTCGGTGGATTGGTGATTGCAAGCCTAGGACTGGCTATGATGGGTTATGTGGGGGCAGGTATCGCGCTCATTGCCATGGTTTGTCTAATGATGTATTTGGCACGCACCCAAAAGTAATTAGACCCCGTAGCTTACTTGTAATTGGGCTTGCGCTTAGACTTACGATTGGGCTTGCTTGCAGCCGACTTTTCCCACTGACAAGTTAACTGACATTCAGCGTTTCTACCAATGCCTGTTTGAGTTTTTCTAGTCGCTCATCCGATAGCGGCTTGTCTTCATGGTCAGTGATAAAGAACATATCTTCGGCGCGCTCACCCAATGTGGTAATGCGGGCAAAATGCACTTCAATATCATGCGCCAAAAACACCTGCCCCACACGCGCAAGCAACGCTGGCTGGTCAAGGGTTTCCAAAATCATCATATGCTGATTGGATTGCGGGTTAAAACTAAAAGACACTTTGGTGGGCACATGAAAATGCTTGAGCTGTCTGGGCATGCGTCGCTGCGCCACTTCAGGCAACGTTGGACTCATAAAGGCTTGTTTTAAACGCTCTATGAGTTCAGTTTGGCGCTCGGTATCGGTGAGCAGCGTGCCATGTCTATCAAGCAGTACGTAAGAATCTAGGGCAAAATCTCGCGAGGCGGTGATAACGCGCGCATCGAGTACGTCCAAATCCATTTGGTCAAACACGGTCATGGTCACCGCAAATAAATTGGATTGGTCATGGGTGTAGATAAATACTTGCACGGCATCGAGTGCCAACTCGCGATGTTCACGCAAAATAATCAGCGGCTCAGGTTGCTCGCTCTCTGTGCGTTGTTTTTGTACCTCATCATGCGCCATGATGGCTTTAGAATGCCAAACAATATCGCTTGGGACTTCACGCAAAAAATACTCTTCCCCTAGCCCATCCCACAGGCTTTCAATGTCAGACAAGCCATTATCAGCTGCTAGCAAATCACGCGCGCTTTGCTTGTTGCTGGCAATCATGTCTTGGCGGTTCATCGGCGCGTCAATATCAGCCCTCAGGATACGGCGAGTTTGGGTATATAGTTGACGCATCAAGGTTGCGCGCCAACTGTTCCAAAGCTGCGGGTTGGTGGCATTCATATCGGCAACGGTAAGCACATACAAATAATTCAAATAAGTCACATTACCGACTTTATCGGCAAATGCTGCGACAACTTCGGGGTCAGAGATGTCTTTTTTCTGCGCGGTCATCGACATTAATAAATGCTGAGACACCAACCAGCCGACAAGCTCAGCATCGGCTTGGCTCAACCCATGTGACAAGCAAAACTTGATGGCATCCTGCTCGCCAAGTTCACTGTGGTCACCGCCCCGACCTTTGGCAATATCATGGAAAATCGCTGCCAACACCAGCATCTCTTTACGGTCAATACGGCGGTAGATACCGCTGACAAGGGGATAAGTATCAACATAATTGTCATCGGTAAAGCGGTGCAACATACGTATCAACATCAAAATATGGGCATCCACCGTATAACGGTGAAACAAGTCATATTGCATCAACCCAGTAATTTGCCCAAAAGCAGGCAAATAGCTACCTAGCACGCCATAGCGCTTCATGACTCGCAGTCGCCAAAATAGCAGATTTTGCTCTTTGAGATTGTCCATAAACATGGCTTTGTTGGCAGGGTCATTGCGAAAATGCTCATCAATGCCGCGCGCAGCGATTTTCAAAATCCGTAGCGTGCGGGTACGAATATGGCGAATATTTTGCTGACCCATCAACAAAAACATTTCTAAAATCGCGGTCGGATGCTGGGCAAACACCCGCGTATGCGTCACCGCAATGCGATCACCGACCAGTTTGAAGCGCTCATTAATCACCTTTCTCACCGGGCGCTGTTCATCGGGTAAGCGCGCCTCAATCAACGTTTCATAGTAGTGCTGGGTGAGCATTTCAGACAATGTTGAGTTTGACATGGCATAACGGTAATAATCGCGCATAAAATGCTCGACTGCGGCATTGGGATGCGAATTGTCACGGTAACCGATACGCTCAGCAATCAGGCGCTGATAGTCGAATAAAACACGGTTTTCATTGCGTTTGGCAATTTTGTGCAAATGATGGCGAATCAACCACAAAAAATCTTCCGCTTGTTGCAGCTCATCAAATTCTTTTTCGGTAATAAATTCTTGCTGCACCAGTCCAAACAAGTTTGTCACGCGAAAATAGCGCTTACTAATCCAGCCGACAGTATGAATATCTCGCAAGCCCCCAGGCGCGTTTTTCAGGTCAGGCTCTAGGTTATACTCCGTCGAATTATGTTTAACATAGCGCTCTTTAGCTTCTGCCATTTTGGCCTCATAAAACTTGGTTTGTGACCAGTTTTTATTGAGTAGCTGCATCGGCAACCCAGCTTGGGCAACGTTGCCCGCCAAAATTCGTGCTTCTAACAGACTTGTTGCGACCGTGATATCATCGTGACAAGCCTTATCACATTCTTCAACGGAGCGCACCACCAAAGCAGGATCAATCCCAATATCCCAGAGCTTAGCGACGAACGGGGAAATTTTTTGGTTCAAGGCCTCATCAATCGGGTTTGGACTTAACAGCAATAAATCCACATCGGAAAACGGGTGTAACTCCCCACGCCCATACCCCCCTGTGGCAAACAGCGTCAAATCGGTTTGATCAAGTTCATACAACTCAAATAAGGCTTCCATCATGCTATCAATCGCACAGCAGCGCCCCATGACGACTTGGCGAATCGGTATGCCAGATGCCAGCGCCTTATCCAAGTCCGCTTCCACTGCGGCTAACCAAGCGGGTATGCCAAGATTGGCTTCGCCTTGCAGGCTAAGCGCAGGCAGTGGGGTAAAATACGGTAGTATCGGTGGGCAAGTAAACATAGCAAATCCTAATCGACGCCATTGTTATCAGAGTTAGCAGAGCAATTTTAAGTATTACAAATTTGATGCAAAAAAGCTAGCCGCCGCTTGTAGCGAAAACTTGCGCTTAAAAGCTCAGCGATAGGAAAATTATTGATTGTCAAAAGACGGTGACGCTGGCTCATCATCAAGCAGGGTGTTGTTATGGGTGAGATAGGGGCATTTGTCTTTGCGAAAGGCATGGGTCAGATGTTGTGCCACAAAATTGACAGTTTCTACGGGCTGTTCGCTAGCCGTTTCTCGCAATAGTTTGGACGGTGCATGGGTTAACGTTTGGGTGAGTTTACGGGTCAGTTCGGTTAACACGGCTTCGGCTGCATGACCGTCGGCAAGCTGCTGTAAGGATTGGCTTAAAATCATATCCGCATGGTGTTTGGCTTGCTCACGGTACTGCTGAATATCCTGACCCACTTGGCGTACCAAGTATTTGCGCTCAATCGCCACCACGATTTGGCTCACCAATAATTCTGCTTCTACGGCAGCTTGGCGACGCTGTTCAAGGTTGCCTGCAATCACATGTTGTAAGTCATCGATTGAGTATAAATACACGTCATCTAGCTCACTGACGATAGGGTCAATATCGCGAGGCACGGCCAAATCAATCATTAACATGGGCTGATGACGGCGCTGTTTTAACGCCTGTTTTACCATGGTTTTATCAATCAAGGTATATAAGCTACCGCTACAGCTGGTTACAATATCCGCTTGCGGCAACACGCTCGGTAATTGATCAAGCGGGGTAATCTCAATGTGCGGCACAATCGTTTCAAGCTCAGAGGCAAGCAGCGCGGCACGCTCAGGACTACGATTACAGATGATGACTTTGCCGACACCTAAACCTGCGATATTGGTCGCAACCAACCGATTCATCTCACCTGCCGCGACAACAAGCAAAGTGTTGTTGCTAGGTTTTTGAAAAATTTGGGTAACCAATTTGGCAGCGGCAAAGCCTAACGATACCGCTTGTGAGCCTACCCGCGTTTCGTTACGCACTTGTTTGGCGGCGGCAAATACCTGCTGAATCACCCAGCTAAGCTTACTCGAGATAGCTTCTTTGGCACGGGATTGGCGCACCGCCTGTTTGATTTGTCCCAAAATCTGCGGCTCGCCCAAAATCATCGAGTCTAGCCCAGACGCTACCCGCACCCAATGTAGCAGTGCATGGTTATTTTGATATTGATACAGGTGTGGCGCGATTTTTTGCATGGGCGTGTTTTTAAAAGCCGCTAGCCATTCAATCACTTGTGACATCGTGCTAGTGAGGTTCTGTCCTTCGGGGGCTAGGGCATAGATTTCAGTGCGGTTGCAGGTCGATAAAATCACCGCGCCTTGGGTGATCGCTTTGAGCGAATCTAGGGCAATCGGCAAATCTTCAGCAGCAAACGCCAATTGCTCACGCATGGCAACTGGCGCTGTTTTATGATTTAACCCAATAACCAGAAGCTGCATATAACGTACTGACCTTAAAAATGACCGCGTTTATCAAAGCCGATTTTTGTGAACCTAACTGGTGCTAGCTAAGCGACATCCAGCCCATATCAGCCTATCGACATTTGTCATGTTTGATAACACAGGGGGAAAAGTGGCAATATAAAGAAACCTAAAGCAACTTAATAATAAACACTTAATAAAAGTAAAGTAGAAAAGTGGATTATTATACCATTGCTAATAACAAATGAAAAACATCCGGCTTTTTTGATTCAGGAAAATTCTTTAACCACGTTTTAAAGCATTACAATTTAAAGCATTACCTTATCTAGCATGCCTAGCATTTTGGACAGTCATTCGAGCTATCATCATATTTTTTTACTTAACTCTGCCACATCTGCTCGTTTGGTTGCTATTTACCCATACGATTTAACCATAATTCTACATAGTTTAATCCGTCGCAGCCTTATAATTCAATTTTATTTATGAACATTTTGTTACATCTTACTTGTCATTGACTGTAATACTGACTGTAATTTTTAGGTACGTTACTGTCCAAGCGAGCTAAATGCGAAAGTTGTTTCCAGCGGTTATTTCATCGGCTTGTTGCGCTGTGCGTGGTTGTCCCCTCAATCCACGCTTTTTTGCGTCGAAATATGTCAAGCCTTATTGTTTATCGATTTATTTACCGATGCATTTATCAACACCGCATCAGCTTTTTGTCAATCTAAAGCCTAACCTAAAGCCGCTTGATGTATTTAAACCTTTTATCGCTTTAGGCAAAAAGGTCGTCGCGACTACGCTCACGTTGGCAAGTTTATTGTTTAGCCCAGCAGTTTTTAGTGCGGAGGCAAATTTTGCATCCGCTAGTCAGTCTGTGAATCAGTCTCTTAGCCAGCCAAGCCTGTATGCGATTTTGATGGCAGAGTTTGCCGCAGATCGCGGTCGTATCGATCAGGCATTAGCGACCTATAAGCAGCAGTCTTTTTTGGCGGATGCTGCCCCGGTATTTGAACGCGCACTGGGTTTATCTTTACAAAATGAACCCCCACAATTATCACTCGCTTTTGCCAATGCGTGGCAACAGCAAAATCCTGACCATGTGCCGGCGATTTTTTATGTGACCCATCTGGCACTCAAAGCGCACGAGTATGAATTAGCCGGCGAAAAGCTTAATCAAATTTTGCAGTACGATCCTGACGCTGATTTAAGTCAGATTTTGATTGGGATTTATCCCACGGAAACCCGTGACCAAGCTGAACTGCTCGCTACGCTCAATCGATTAGATATCAAAAACAACCCTTCACTACTGGTCATGAAAGCGGGTCTGCTGCTACAGTTTCAACAGCCCAAAGCCGCGTTAGTGGCGATTAATCGGGCGCTTAAAACCAACCCCAAAAGCCCGGCTTTTTTGACGTTAAAAGCAGATATCCTACAAGCCTTATCGCCCAGTAATCAAGTGATTGCGTTTATTGCGCAGGCGCGTAAAGCCGTCCCTGACAATAAAGCGCTATTTGTTTATCAAATTCGCTATATGCTCAAACAAGGCAAAAGCGCGCAAGTATGGCAACAGCTCAATGCCCGTGCTAATCAGCAGTTTTTGGCAGATGAAGAAATCAAACTACTGGCCGCTTTGGTAGGTATTGATTTAAAAAAATACGCCGCAGCAGATCGCTTGCTCAAAGCGTTGATTGCCAGCCCCAACTTTAAGGACCAAGCCAATTATTACTTGGCTGTCAGCGCCGAACGCCAGAACCTACTCAATGATGCGATTGGCTACTATGGCAAAGTGATGCAACCTGACTTGGTGCTCAAAGCCAGACAGCAACAGATTGATTTGTTAATCTCGCAAAGTCGTTTTGATGAAGCGATTGCCAGTAGCATCAAATTACGGGAGCAATTTGACAGTTTTGCGCCGCAAAGCTACATCATGCAAGCCAATATTTTGCAAAAAAATAACCAAACCGCGCAAGCGTTAGCCTTGCTTAATAGCGCACAAACCAGTTTACCCAATAATACCGATATCTTATTTGCCAAGGTATTGTTACTGCCCGATGATGATGACGCCAGTAAACTGCGATTATTAAAAGAGTTGATTCGCCTTGCACCGGCAAACGTGGATTATCAACTCGAATATGCGCAAACCTTGGTCAATTTAAAACAAAATAATGAAGAAGTGACCGCCCTACTGACGGCATTAATTAATGATAAAGAAGTCGGTTTAAGGGCGCGTCAAATACTGTCGCAACAAGCGCTGCATCAGGCTAATAACGCCACCGTCATTAGTCTGTTATCAGATAATTTTGATATCGTACCCGATGTGATTAGCGGCCTGCTGCTGCAACAAGCCTACTTAAATTTGGGCAACCAAAAAGAAGCGGCTCGCATCAACCAAATCTTGGTCCATGAACTCGGTTATCAACCCAAAAATCTGCAATAGCGCTGCCTAAAATCGTCTCTAAGCGTGACGACTTGCGAGCAATAAAGGTTGTAAAGCAGATAGATGACAGGTAAATGGCAGATAAACAAACAACAGATAAATAATAACCGCTTTTTCACCAATTTGAGCAGTTAAGCAAAACAGGCTTAACAATGGCTATTTATAGTTTACCCATTAGTTTTTTAAACCATCATTCTTGAGCAAAACCAGTTAACACTTGATGAAAACTTGATTAACAAATTTGATTAACATTTGAGGATATTATGCATTTATTACCAGCGGTCAAAAGCAAAATCACGGGGTTAAGTATTGCCTGTTTGGGCATTAGTAGTATGCTGCTAACAGGCTGTCAGTCAGTACAGGCTACAACTAAGCCCATCACAGCCAAGCCTATCGCCACAGGGATGACGACCCCTGTGGTCAATACCCAAACAGCCACGGCGCCATCGACCACCACTACTGAGCAAGGGGCTCCAAGTACGCGACCAAGCGCGCAATTTACTATCAATGGTAAAATTGGCATGACCACGCCACAGCAGGCAGGTAGCGCGTTTTATATTTGGACACAGCAAGGTCAAAACTTTGCCATTGAGATTGCCGGTGCGATGAATGCGGGTCAAACCAAAATCAGCTACAATGGTCAATCTGCGACGTTAACTAATGAAAAAGGCACCATTAATGCCGCTACCCCTGAAGAATTGCTATTACGTGCAACCGGTTGGCAAGCGCCCATCTCACAGCTGCCTTACTGGATTCAAGGTCAGCCAGCACCCAGTGATGCCAATGGTAAAAAAGACAGCACTAATCGCCTAGTGAGTGCCCAAAATGGCGATTGGACAGCCACCTTTAGCTATAGCAACAGTAACGATAAACTGCCTTCTCGCTTAACTGCCAGTCATCCGGGTGGCTATAAAGTGGTGATGACCATCAATCGGTTAAGCTAGTCATGCAACCGAAAAGAAGCGTGGGGTGTTCCTCAACGCTTTTTTATAGCTTTATACCATGAAGTTATTAGCATTATGAATTTTTTGCGGACGTATTTTTAGCATACAACCGACACCAAGCCCATGCCACTGCCGCGCAAATCCCCCATGCCAAGCTCATAGATACCAGCGTATGACTGAAAAAATGGTCACCTATCAACATTTTATACCCACCCATTAGCCAAGCTATCACCGTCACCATCGCTGCGATTTGCCAGCGCTTGTGCCAAAGACTTGGGATAAATGCCCAAGCATACAGGGCAAACCCAGCACTGGCGTGCGCCGCAGGGAAGCATTTTGAGCGGGTTCCGGCTTGGATGTCTTCTAGTATCGTGAGATAAGGATATTCACCGCCAAAAATTTGCAAGTGATTGGGACACACCACATGCGTCACCCCTTTAAGTGATGCGATAATCAAAGGTACTAACACCATCACGAAGAATAGATAGCCTATTTCAGTCAGTGATAGTGGGCTAAAAGGCTTAAACCATGCCTGTTGCTTGGCAAGCCAGTGACTTGATAGATGGTGTTGTAATAAATAGCGTTGTAGCCATGCGATTGCCATATAGATTTCAAACGCAATTAATAGTCTTTTGGGAAGAGTATAAAAAATTAAGTTAGGGAGTAGTGATTCTTTGGCAAGCAGCCAGCCATCTTTGGGGGAATAAAAATACTGGCTGATGGCTACATCAATGGCGCTGTGCTCAAGCGTTAGCGTAAAGATAATCGCCAGCACCAGTCCGAGCACGGTCTGCCTACTGGCAAAATTTTTTAATTTAGCGATCTGTATACTCATCTATTTTGAACCATCTATCTTGCCGTCACTGTCGCTGGAGTTGGACGCACTTGTTATGTCTAACATTACTTAAATGGCTCTAATTACCCAAATAGCTTTACTGGATAACTTTACTTGATAAATAATGGTTTGCCTTGTACGGTTTGCGCACGCACATCAAACAGTTTTAACAAGGTTGGGGTAATGGCATCATGGGTGAGCTCAGTATTAGATGGCACTGCTTGAATGCCTGAGTGTTTACCTGCCCAAAACATCGATGCGACGTGTTTTTGCGCTTTAGGCGCGATTTTATAAGGCATACCATGTAAATAGATGCCGTTTTCGCCCAAACTTTCACCGTGGTCACTGACATACAGCATTGCCACTTGGTGGGTGCTGTCGTATTTGTCTAACCAGTTCACCGTTTTTGCCAAAAAGTCATCCGTGGCAAGTAGCGCATTGTCAAAGGCATTAATCACGCTTTGTGGGTCGCATTTGGCAAGTTCATTGCTTTGACAGACTGGGGTGAATTTTTCAAATTGCTTATCATATCGTTTAAAATACGCAGGTCCGTGATTACCCATTTGGTGCAGCACAATTAGGGTGTCCTGGTTAAGCGTATTCTGGTTGGCTTGTTGTTTGACGTAGTCATCTAAGCCTACTAGCATACCCACATCACGGCACTCGCCATAGGGGTTGGTATTACACATCGTATTGTTGCGCGCGGTTTTATAATCGACAAAATCCGCCGCGGGCAAACGATTAGTGACGCCTTTTGAGCTTGAGTTGTTATCACGCCACAAGATATTGACCTTTAGGCGATGTAAAGTATCAAGTACGTTTTCTTGGTAGTTGGCGGTATCCACATCGTAGTCTTTCATACCGACATAACTAAACATACAGGGCACCGAATAAGCGGTTGAGGTACCGCAGGCGATGACTTGGTTAAAATTAGTTACCCCAGCCGTCGCTGCCATCTGCGGGAAGGTGGCTCGGTTATAGCCATTTAGCTGCACATGGTCGCCGCGCGCGGTTTCTCCGACCACCAATACCACCAGCTTTGGCTTACGGGTGGTGGGATTGCTCACCTGCACCGCATCGGTGGCATGCATGATTTGGGTTTTGGGTGCCTGTGCTTGTTTGAGCTGTATACTGGCAAGTTTACCCATTGCATATACAGGGGTTGCAGGATTGGTATAGCTACGAAGCTGTTTATGTTCACGGAAAAAACTGGCGTAATTTTTACTCATCGCCAAAATCGGTAACACCACCAAGCCGAGGCTGACCAAATACGTCAAGCCGCGCTGCAATAGACTGCGCTTGATGGGGGGAAATGTGACCTTTTGCCACGCCACCCACGCACTAGGCAATACCCCAAGCAATAAAATGCGTAAGATAAAATTGACATTAAACAAATCAGCGCTTTCTGCTTTATCGGTTTGTAGCGCGTTTTGTAGCATATTGACATCATAGACAGTGCCATAAGTATCAGTAAAATATGCCGTGACTGCCGCGGTCAATAGCAAAAAAATCAATACCGCTTTAAGGGTGTAACGATAGCTAAGCAGCACAATAACCAGTAGCATCACACCGCATAGCACCAATGGCAATGAGCCTATAAACCCAATATGCTGGGCAAACGGATAGACGTCAGTGGCTTTATCAAAGAAAGTAACGTTAGCGGTCAGGGTCAAAAATAGCGCGACAATACCCATCATCACGTAAGCATTGATACCTTGAGTACTGACACTTTTAGTACTGACACCTTGAGTATTGCCACCTTGCTGACGCCATGCTACCCATCGAGAGTTATTCACTGACATACGATTACTCACCTTATCCAAATGCACCAAAAAATAGCCATTATATAATAACCAAATTTAGGATGAGGCTATCATACAGATTTAGCTTAACTGAACCTTAAGACACCCATCTATCAAGCAATTATGCCAAAAAAACCACCGCCATCGCTACAAACATTGGGTGGTGACAGCGACACAGAGAGTTGATAACGCTAAGCGGTGGCAGGCTGTAAACTGGCAAACGGAATAAAGGCGAGTAATGGCTCATAATCCTGTTTGAGCTCACGTTTTCGATAATAATCTTCCACCATACGCGCTTGCTGCTCTATGCCATAACGACCAAATGGCTTATTGGCTTGCAGCTCGTAGCTATAGCGCCGATTGAGCAAGGCGCGGCGAAACACCTTAATGCCTTGTTGGATTTGCCAGACATGGGTCAATTCATGCACCAGCCACGCGCGCAGATAAACATTTTGCTGACTAAAATCATCACAAAAATCTGCTGGATGAAAATATACATGACCATTGGGACTGACCGCATATCCCTTGAGCACCCACCATGCAGTTTTTAGGCGTATACTATCAAGCTGTAACGTATCACCAAATACGCTACCCGCGATGGCTTTTTCGCCCGCCGTTAGTGGACGGCATCGAGCAGGTTGTTTTGAAAAACACATTATCATTTCACAGAGTTTGTCCAAGATTTGGTTAAGCCAAAAAAGCCATCACGCCTTGCCAACGCCTTGCAAGCTTTTATTTTTAGCAAAAAACACGGAATAACAATTACAAGTTTGTCGGTATCCTAGTTACTATTTTATACTAAATCACCATGCGCTAATTAAAACGTGCGCTAATTAAAACGTGAGCTAATTAAAAAGGAGGGCTTTATGCCATTAGAATCCGTTGCCATCAATAACTTTGAAAACAACAGCATTGACGATCCTGAACTCAAATTGCGGGTCGAAAAATTGTACGACAGCTCGCCTGAGTTTACTACAGGTCGTGATGCTGTGGCGTTTTTTGAAAAGGCCTTCGCCAAAGGTGATATCCTGTATTTGGGGATGTTTAATGAAAAACCGATTGCCGCGATGGGCTGCTTTAATGAAGGCATCGAGTCTAGCCGCTTACTACAGTACATCGTACTACATCCTGCCAATCGCGGGCGCGGTCTTGCCCCCAAATTCGTCAAACAAGTCACCGATATTGAGCGCAAAAAAGGCAATACCAAGTTTGTACCTGGCTGCGGCGCAATTCATCGTATTTTAGCCATGTACGAGTTGATATAACTTCATATAACTTGGGATTTTGCCAGTTACTAGCAACTTTTTGCAAAAAGTTTGAAATAGTGCTTGACACCTTTGGCAATTTTTAGTTTAATAGCCGCTCAAATACTGATGCTGACAAACATGGCGCGGTAGCTCAGTCGGTAGAGCAACGGATTGAAAATCCGTGTGTCGGCAGTTCGATCCTGCCCCACGCCACCATTATTTGTCTTAGGTATAAATCGATTAACCCCAAGCTTATTAGTTTGGGGTTTTTTGTTGTCGGTTATTTTTATATCAATTACCGCCAAACTTAACTGTCTAGCGGTTTTATCAGCTTAAATCTTGGCACAGCTTCGCCATTGACTTCCACCGTTTCGGCAAACATCACAAGCGGTCGCACCCACACCCCATACGCTTGGTAGAGCGCACGGTAGACGACCAACTCCTCTTCAGTTTCGCTATGTTTGGCGATGTGCAGCACTTGATACAGATTGCCTTTGTAGTGCTGATAAATACCCAATGTAATCTCAATCACGAGTTTTAACATCCAATAATTCAATTTCAAAGGTTAAGTCTGAATTTGGCGGGATTTTACCGATTTGGCGCTCACCATACGCCAAGTGACTTGGCACGATGAGTTGGCGCTTACCACCGACTTGCATGGCTATGAGATTGGCAGGGTCTTCAACTTGGGCTTGATAGCCGATTTTTTGCGCGTATTCGCCACCCAAAACGCCCACGTCCCAACCTTTAATCACCCGCCCTGTGCCAATCACGGCTTCAAAGGGTTGTCCGCGGTGATGCGATGAGTCAAATACCGTGCCATCTGGCAAATAGCCTGTGTAATGCGCGGTAATCAGTGCCCCACGCTCGGCAGTTTTACCAGTGCCAATAGTTAGGTCCTGAAATTGCAGTTTACTTGTCATATTTATTGTCCGTTATTTTCCCTTATGGGATAGTTGGGTAAACTCTTGCACTTGCTGACACAATATATCCCATAGGTTAAGCTGGGCATTGACGCTGCCCCACGCATTATGGGGGGTAAAAATCACTCTTGGGTGGTCTTTAAGTGTGAGTAATGGGTCGTTGTCTTTAATTGGTTCATGTTCAAACACATCTGCCCCATAGCCTAATAATTTACCTTGTGTAACGGCATCAGCCACCGCCTGACTATCGACCACGCCACCGCGCGCGACATTGATAATCAATGGTTTTTTTGTCATCTTGGCAATGCTATTGGCATTCACTAAATGCTGCGTTTGCTCCGTCAATGGACAATGTAGGGTAATGACATCGGACTGAGCGAGGACATCATCAAACGCGCTATAGTCGCTATTTCTTGGCGGTTTGTTTTGGTGTTCGGCTATCAATACCGTCATACCAAAAACTTTGGCAATTTCCCCAACCCGTTTGCCAATTGTGCCATAGCCAATAATGCCCAGCGTTTTGCCTTCAAGGTCAATGAGTGGCGTGTCTAGCAGACAAAAGCGACCATCTTTTTGCCAGTCACCCTTGACTACTTCATGATGATAGTGGCGAGCCGCTCGCATGGCTGAGAGTATCAGCATAAAGGTATGTTCGGGGACGCTTTTGACCGCATAGCCTGCGACGTTTTTAACAGTAATGCCGTGTTTGTCACAAGCGTCTTTATCGACGTTGTTCATCCCTGTGGCGGTCAGTTGGATGAGTTTGAGTTTTGGGAGCTGCGCGATAATTTCGGCGGTAAGCTCAACTTTATTGGTGATAACAATATCCGCGTCTTGGCAACGCTCAATGATGATTTTGGGGTCATTGGGCGTTTGCGCATAGACTTGATAGTCGCTCAGTCCGTGTGGGGGTGTTAATGCTAAATCAGCGGAAAAGGTGGCTCGGTCGAGGAAGATGGCTTTCATAATTTTTATTTCTTAGTGGCTTTATTAAATTTTTGGTCTAACAATTTAAAAGACTTAGTTTTATCATCCCATAGCAAGTAATGGTCAAGATAAACGTCTGTATCATCTGTTCCGCAATATTCATGTTCAATCATTAAGCGACTATCTTTTTTTGATAAAAATTCACTTGTGGTGATATTTGAGCCCAATGCTAAGTCTGTACAGGTTAATTTTGCATTTTTTCTAGCACGGTAAGCTAAATCTGCTAACGCATAGACATTGCCTGTCCTTCTATCTATCATTGCATAATTCACGCAAGCTGTGCCACAACCCCATGAAACGGTGTTATAACTACCTGCAAAATCTGGATTTGGGCTTTGATAGCTCTGTTGAATTAACGTTTTAAACGCTTTTGCATATTGATGACTGTTATAGTTGATGGGAGATTTTTTACCGGTATAAAGTTTAACAGTGTAATCTTTAAAGGTAACTTCTTTGGCATGGGCTTGGAGCGCTAATAGACTAGTGAGCCCAACCAATACGTAGTTTATCGATTTCATTTTAATCTCCCTACCAACAAGGCTAAGTGGAAAACTTAGCCTCAAATTTAGTTACGCCACCGTCACTTTGGCATACGCTTTTTTGCCTGCTTGAATCACCACCGTTTGTCCTGCAGTGAGGGCAAATCCTGCATCCACCACCTGCCCATCCACTTTCACCGATTGGTTTTTCAAAAAGTCTTTCGCTTGCGCTGAGTTTTTTACCAAATTGGCTTGGTTTAACACTTGGGTGATAAATAACTGCGCTTGCCCATCAAGGCTAATCGTCACTTCTGGCAAATCCACTGGCAACTCACCTTCTACCAAGCGATTGCCTGCTGATTTGTGAGCATTTTCGGCGGCTTCTTTGTCATGGAAACGCTCAATCAGCTCTAGTGCCAAAATACGTTTGACTTCTTGCGGATTGCGCCCGTTTTCGATGTCTTTTAGCAAGGCTTCGACTTCATCCATGGGTTTGAAGCTAAGTAACTCAAAATAACGCGCAATTAAAGTGTCTGGCATGGACAAGATTTTTTGGTACATGGAGCCTGCGCTGTCATAAATGCCGATGTAATTGCCAAGCGATTTACTCATTTTTTGTACGCCGTCTAAGCCTTCCAAAATCGGCACGGTGATACAGACTTGTGGCACTTGACCGTAGCGAGATTGCAAGGTACGACCCATGAGTAGGTTAAAGGTTTGGTCAGTACCACCTAGCTCAACATCGGCTTGCATGGCGACTGAGTCATAACCTTGCACCAGTGGGTACAAAAATTCATGAATCGAAATCGGCGTTTGTGAGGCATAGCGTTTTGAGAAGTCATCGCGCTCGAGCATACGCGACACGGTTTGCTGGCTTGCCAAACCAATCATGTCGCCTGCTGACATTTTACTAAACCAATCGGAGTTAAACATCACTTGGGTTTTGGCAGGGTCAAGGATTTTAAATACTTGCTCTTTATAAGTTTGGGCATTCTCCAGGATTTTTTCTTCAGACAATGGCGGACGCGTGGTATTTTTACCCGTTGGGTCGCCAATGCGCGCGGTATAATCCCCAATCAAAAACAACACTTGGTGTCCCAAATCTTGAAAATGCTTGAGCTTATTGATTAAAACCGTATGACCCAAGTGCAAATCGGGTGCGGTCGGGTCAAACCCTGCTTTGACTCGCAGTGGGCGGTTCTCTTTAAGTTTTTTAATTAAATCGTCTTGCGAAATAATTTCGTGCGTACCACGTTGGATGAGTTTGAGTTGTTCTTCTGCTGCTAAAAATCTATGAGTAGACTCGGTCATGCTTACCTCGAAAAAAGCGCGGGTTAAAACGGCTGAAAAAAAGTGAAGTTTAGCCATTATAGCAAATTTGCAGATAAAATAAGGCAGGCTTTTAGTATGCTATAATCAAGGCACTCTCTACTTTGACAGCCCGAACGAGAATAATTATGAGCCAAACGTTGCCGACTGGACTACCTGCAAACCTGCCTTTTGATGAAGGATTTTTTAGCCATTTTACCGACATCATGGATGATATGATGACCAGCAAAGAAAACCCGCTTGCCGACTCGCCGTATGTGATTGGCATGATGGGTGGCACGAGCCTTGACGGACTCGATGCGGTGCTGTGCCAGTTTTATGAGATTGACGAAGACAATGATGAGCCTGTCGAGATTTTGGCGACGGTGAGCGAGCCGTTTCCTGATGATTTACGCGTCGTGTTGTTAGCACTCACCCAACCAAACGGAGTGGCACAACTCATCGCTGATGATAATTTGGCGTTCCAGAGCGAACTTGATGTATTTGGTTGGGCGAGCGTGTTTTATGCTGAGTTTGCCGCAAATTTGGTCAATCAATTGCTCGACAAAGCGCAGGTCACCCCTGATGAAGTAACCGCGATTGGTTGTCATGGGCAAACTGTGCGTCATCGCCCGCAGTGGTCATTTAGCTTGCAACTGCTTGACCCGAATGTACTCGCTGAGCGCACAGGCATTGCAGTGGTGAGTGATTTTCGGCGCCGTGATATGGCAGTGGGTGGGCAAGGCGCGCCACTAGTGCCTGCGTTTCACCAAGCCATGTTTGCTACACCGCCTTATCATGCCGATAAAGTTATGCCAAAAGTGATTTTAAATTTAGGCGGTATCGCCAATATCACGGTACTTGATGGCAGCGATGAGGTGATTGGATTTGATACAGGGGTGGCAAATTTGCTCATTGATGCTTGGTGTCAGCGTCATACCGAGCAAAGCTATGATCACAATGGCGATTGGGGGAAATCGGGGCAAGTGCTTGAGCCGCTATTAAATTTGCTTTTGACCCACCCATTTTTTGCCAAGCCGTTCCCAAAAAGCACTGGGCGAGAGGAGTTTAATTTGGCTTGGCTTGACGCTATGCTAGAACAATTGGGTCAGCAATTCCCCAATTTGGCGTATTCACCTGCCGATGTGCAAGCGACGTTGGTGGCGCTTACGGCTAAATCCGTCAGCGATGCCATTGTGTCCGTCACTGATGGTGCGCAAGGCGAGTTGTTTGTCTGTGGTGGTGGGGCGTTAAATGCCTATTTAATGAGCCGTTTACAAGATAATTTAGCCACTTGGAACATACAAACTACCGACAAAATTGGGCTATCGCCGTTGTGGGTCGAAGCCGTGGCGTTTGCGTGGCTGGCTCAGCAGACGATTTTGAACGTACCGAGTAACTTGCCCAGTGTCACAGGGGCAAATAAAAAAGTGGTATTGGGACAGGTGTGTTTTTAACACGGCGTGTATTTTTTATGTCGACAATGATATTGATAGCACTTACTTATAGCATTGGCATATAGCGCTTATCTTATAGCACTTAACTTATAGCCTTTATACTGGGCTTCGGTCATCTTTGGGTGAGGGCTAATGTTGTTCAATGGGCTAAAGATATATACAATCAACCTAAAGACGTTAAAGTTATTGTGTTTACACTCGTACACTATTTTTGCTAAACTTTCATAAAATGTTATTCAAAAAATATTATTCAAAAATTCGAGCATAAAATGACCACAAAAATTAGACCAAAAAAGCCCCGCTACGACGAACGCCCTGACCATGAGCGTATTGTTATCACAGGCATGGGAGCCATTACCCCGCTAGGACTGGATGTAGAGAGCACTTGGCAACGGCTCATTAATGGCGAAAGCGGTATCAAAGCGATTAGCCATTTTGACGCCACTGACTACCGCGCGCAAATCGCAGGTACAGTGGATGGGTTTGATATCGGCTTGTACATGAACGCCAAAGACGCGCGTCGGTATGACACCTTTGTACAATATGGCGTTGCCGCAGCAGCACAAGCCTTGAAGCAAGCAGGCTTTATCAGTGAGTTGCAAGCCGCGCCTGTACAGCAGGTTGACCCCGACCGTATCGGGGTGATTATCGGCTCAGGGATTGGCGGTATTACCACCATTGAAGATACAGCGGTAAAACTTAATAGCGAAGGTCCGCGTAAAATCTCGCCGTTCTTTGTGCCCTCAGCCATTGTGAATATGGCAGCTGGGCAAGTGGCGATTCGTCATGGCATTAAAGGGTTAAATCTTGCCACTTCTACCGCTTGTACCACAGCGACTCATGCGATTGGCTTGGCAGCACGATTGATTGCGTATGGCGATGCCGATGTGATTGTAGCGGGCGGCTGTGAAAAAGCCTCAAGCCAGCTCGGTATTGGTGGCTTCTCAGCAATGCAAGCGTTATCAACGCGCAACGATGCACCGACCAAAGCCAGTCGTCCATTTGACAAAGACCGTGATGGTTTTGTGCTGGGTGATGGTGCAGGGGTGCTAGTAATGGAAAGCCTTGCCCACGCCAAAGCACGCGGTGCGACGATTCTGGCAGAGTTTGTCGGCTTTGGCATGAGTGATGATGCCAGTCATATCACTGCGCCACCGGAAAATGGTGAAGGTGCGGCTATGGCGATGCGTCACGCCTTGAGTGATGCTGGCATTGCCCCCAGTGACGTTGGCTACATCAATACCCATGGCACCAGTACCCCAGCGGGTGATGTGGCAGAAAGCCGCGCGATTGCGGGTATCTTTGGGGAGAACATGGTAGTAAGTTCCACCAAATCGATGACCGGTCATCTATTGGGCGCTGCAGGCGGTATCGAAGCGATTTTCACCGTTAAGGCGCTACAACAACAAATATTGCCACCGACCATCAATTTGGATCATCAAGACCCTGAGTGCAAGCTTGACTATGTACCGCATACTGCCCGTAAAGTTGACCACTTAACCCATGCGATTTCTAACAGCTTTGGGTTTGGTGGTACCAACGGCTCGCTGCTGTTTGCCAAATGGCAGTCACGATAAATGGTAATCACTGCGATGATAGCATTAATATTTTAACGGTGTGAATTTTGAAAACGGCTATTGAAATTATAGCCGTTTTTTCGTTAAATGAAGCTATCCTATTTCATCCTTAACGCTGGACACCATTCATGTCAGGATTTGCCTTCTCCCACCAATTTTCAAAGCGCTGGCTTGCCACCCCTACCCCTGTCAAACACGCCATTATTCAAGAACTTGATGATATCGTTACCTTGCTTTATCCCGATACCGACCTTGATGAGTATCAATTTAGCGTGCCCAATCTGCATGATAAAGTCGAGGAATTGCTGGCTATCGAGCGTGACCACCAAGAAAAATTACAAGCGCAACTACGTGAGCGCGAGCTTGAAGAACAACGCCTAGAACAAGAAAGATTGGAAAAACACAGGCTAGAACAAGAACGCTTAGAAAACAAACGCCTAGAAACCGAGCGCTTGGAAAAAGAGCGCCTTGAGCAACAACGACTTGAACAACAGCATCTTGAACAAATACAGTTAACACAAGAAAACGAAAAAGAACGTCAAGCGCAAGAGGAACGTCTACAACGCGAACGCCAAGCACAAGATGACGCAGCCATTGCGCTACTCGAGCAAGAACGCGCCATTGCCAAACAAGCGCATCTGGCAAAACAGGCAAATCCTCCCCAACCAGCGAAGCAACTATCAACTGGCTCAATCGAGGGTGCAAATCACCAGCTAGATGAACAAGCGCAGTCCACGGATACCGCAACCAGCGATGTCACGATTGAGCGCCATCGCAGTGAGATGGTCTATGCCATTGATCACACTGACACCGCTGATAACACTGATAACATTGCTGAGCCATTAGCTGATGACCCAACAGTGGCCGTGATGACCCATGAAACGAGCGTTACTGACCCACTTGTTGATATTGCCAACCCATCTATCGCCACCACGCCCGCTATTGAACAAATCAAACAAGATATCGTCAAACAGCTGCAAGGCTATATCGACAACTATTTGCTCGAATCAATGACGCTGATGAATGAGGATTTGAATCAATGGCTCAAAACCGAAGTGGAAAAACAGCTGACTGTTCGTTTATCACAAAGCCATTAAACAGGCACTTGACTAAAGATATCGTTAGATAACTCATAATGATGACGGGCTTTGATACATTGCTCGTCACCGACTTGTACCGATTGGCAGGTGCTTGAACGTTTATCATAGATTTGGCAAGCCACCGAGTTACCAACTTCGCCCGCTAATGCAATACATCTGACCGGCTTTGTTTCGGTACCTTTCATACAGGTATAAAAATCATTGACTTTGACCGTCATATCCTCGGGGATACCGAGTGTCTCGCCTTCTGCCCAATAAAAAGACACCCGATAGTTAGCGCAACATGCGCCACAGTGCATGCAGGTATCGCTATCCGAAGCTGCGCTTGATTTAAAAAAAATTTCTGCCATTGTTACAATGCCATGTCATTATCATTGTTAACTACCCATTTCAGCCAAAACGGCTAAAAATTTAATATCAGCCATGCAACACTTTATAAATGGTATTGGCCATCACCTTGCCAATGCCATTTACTTGCCCAATTTCATCTTGTGACGCACCAAGCAGCTGCTGCAAGCCGCCAAAATGATTGAGTAACTCTCGGCGCCTTTTTTCCCCCAACCCAGGGATGGCTTCTAGCACTGAGCTTGAGCGGCGTTTATCGCGTTTTTTGCGGTGTGCGGTAATGGCAAAGCGGTGCGCTTCATCACGGATATGCATAATCAAATGCAGTGCTTTGCTATCAGCCGGCAAATCGAGTGGCTCACGGTCAATAAAATGCAGTACCTCAAGCCCAGCCTTGCGACCTTCGCCTTTTGCCACCCCGACGAGCAAAGTTTGGGTTAAAATCCCCAGCTCGCTTAGTACGTCTTTTGCCATATTAAGCTGCCCTTTACCACCATCAATCAGCAATAAATCTGGCAGCGGCTGTTTGCTATAGCGGCGGTTTAGTACTTGCTTCATGGCGGCATAGTCGTCACCGCCCGTGATGCCATGAATAGCATATTGGCGATAGTCGCGTTTGCGAAGTCCACCTTGGTCAGCGACAACGCAGCTGGCGATGGTGGCCTCACCCATGGTGTGGGAGATATCAAAACATTCGATACGGTCGAGCGATTTGCCTTGTAGCGCCTCTTTTAATACCTCATTGAGCGCGTTAAAGCGAGATTTGACTTCCAAATAATCGCCCAATTTGGTTTGCAGGGCGTTGTTGGCATTCATTTGGGCAAGGGTGAGCCATTCGCTCCGCTGTTCACGGACTTTGGTTTTTAGCGTCACCTTTTTGCCAAAGGTTTCAGTTAAGGCTTCTGTCATCGCGGTTTGGTCGGGCAACTCATGACTTATAATCAGCTCTTCGGGTAAATCATCACTGACTTGAAAATAAAACGAGCTGACAAACTCAGACAAGTTATCCGCTATGTCATTTTCGCTATCCACATCAGGAAAATAATTGTTACCACCCAAAACCTGCCCATTACGCACATTCATGACATGCACACAGGTAATGCCTGCTTGACTGGCGATGGCGATGATATCAGCTTCACCTTTGACCGTATATACCGCTTGTTTGGCTTGTACTTCGCGTAGCATCGAGAGTTGGTCTCGATACAAGGCGGCTTGCTCAAAGTTCATGTCTTCAGCCGCTTGCTCCATTTTACCCACCAATTTGACTTGCAAATCCGTGCCTTCCCCTTTTAAAAATCGAATGGTATTGTTGACGTCATCGGCATACTCTTCGGGCGATACCAGTCCGACACACGGCGCTTTACAGCGTTTGATTTGGTACTCTAGGCAAGGGCGTTGACGCTGGGCAAAAAATGCATTGGTACATTGGCGCACCATAAACATTTTTTGCATCATTAACAAGGTTTGCTTGGCGGCATGCGCCGAAGGAAAAGGTCCAAAAAATCTGCCTTTTTGGTGCTGCCCTTTACCGCGCCCATAGGCAAGTCTTGGATAAGGTTTATCGGCTGAGATAAACACGTACAGATAAGATTTATCATCACGCAGTAGCACGTTGTAGGGTGGGCGATGGAGCTTGATGAGGTTTTGTTCAAGCAGCAGCGCTTCGGTCTCAGAGCGGGTTATGATGGTTTCGATATTGTCGATACGTTGCACCAGCGCCCGCGTTTTGGGATGGTCGATGGTTTTGGCAAAGTAGCTATTGACGCGACTTTTGAGCGATTTGG
Source organism: Moraxella sp. 179-F 1C4 NHS (assembly GCF_045370505.1). NCBI lineage: Bacteria > Pseudomonadati > Pseudomonadota > Gammaproteobacteria > Moraxellales > Moraxellaceae > Moraxella > Moraxella sp. 179-F 1C4 NHS. Next base: position 34,689 of record NZ_JBIQEC010000008.1, read on the forward strand.
CTTTGCCCACATAGATGATGTCGCCATTTTTGCCCAGCATTTTGTACACGCCTGGCAAGTTGGGCAGGCGCTTAATCAAGTGATCCAATCGCGCTTTGCGGTCGGCAGTCGCTGCAGCAATTTCAATGGTTGCAGGGTCGATGGCTGGATTCACGCTGCTTTTTCTTTCTTTGGGCATTTGATTTAGTTTACTTTTATATGGTTTTGCTACTATATTTAGTTGTTTTCATTGATTTTCAATCTATATTATAAAATAGTAGCTGAATGTAGAATTCACTGTACTTATAAGAATAACATTTTAAGTAACCCTTTCTACTATAGTTCAACTCACTATTAGTCAATTGCAAAACCCATTAAACAAAAGTCTGTTATAAAACACTCTCTATCTTCGCCTTCTAATTGATTCATTAGATGTCTTAAGTTAAATGGGATACTCTGTGTGATATCAGATTTCAATAATTTCGATACATAAGCATCCTGAAATAAATTTTCGGCTAGAACGAAAATACAAAAATTAATAAGTAATCTTTGTGCTTTCGAATAATTAGATTCAAAATCATATATTAGATAATCAAGAGAGCTTCTTGAAATTTGGTCATTATTCGCATTTTGAATCAAATGTATGTATAAACTATCCAAAATCTCTAGTCTAGTTTCTTCATAACTTAAAGGCATTTGATTTATACTCATATATCACTGTTTTGACTTTTAAGTAATTTCAATCTTAAACTACTAATCCGAACCGCCACTTTTGACACGAATAGTTTGTCCTGCAGGGCGTTTTTTTACCCAATTGATAAATTTTTGCATCTCGCTATGCTCGGCAAGTCGCTCAACCGTATGGTAGTAGCTGGATAATTCTTGGTTGCTAAACACTTCATGCACCTGCGCATGACAAGCAGTACACAGCATGGCGATGTCGTTTTTCATTTCATCACGGCTAAATTCGCGTTTGGTACGGGCTTTGTCGTGGCGGGATTTGGGAATCAGATGATGCTGGGTTAATTCAACTTCATCACGTCCACACAATTCACAAGGTGGCGATGGCGCTTTTTCAGCCAAAATCGCCTCCCAGAATGCTGCATCTTCGTTATTTTTTGCTTTACCTTTTGCCATTAGTTTGTCACGCTTTGCTATCAGTTGTATCCATCATACAATAGCATTGTTGCCTTGCCAATGGCGTGTTGTACCATATCTTTTTTCATGTTAAAAACGAGTCTGCCATGTTATCCAATTTACCCAATTTATCCAAGCTATCTAAGCTAAGCCAAACCTTTCAATCTCAAGCCAAAGACTACCTTAATCCTTTTAATAACCCCAAGTTGTTAAAGCAGTTTTTTAACTTTTATCCGCCATATTTTGGGGCGGGTATCCGTGTTGAAAGCCTTGATTTCGCCACCCATCATATTCGCGTGCGTTTACCCTTAAACAAACTCAATCAAAACATCGTCGGCACCCAGTTTGGGGGCAGTTTGTATTCGATGACTGACCCATTTTTGATGATTTTGTTGATGCAAGCGTTGGGCAATGCGTACGTGGTATGGGATAAGTCGGCGAGCATTGATTTTGTTAAAGCGGGCAAAAGCGATGTGTTTGCCGATTTTCACCTGGATGACACCGAAATCGATACCATCAAAGCCTTAGCAAAGGCTGGTAAAGCGGTATTCCGCAACTATGAGGTACAGGTGGTTGATGACCAAAATGAGGTGGTCGCCACTGTCACCAAGACCCTATACATCCGGTTACGAGCCTACAGTAAATCAAAAACCCAAACGGTGAGAATTTAGCTGAAGGGCGTTAGTCTTTGACCGCCATGGTGATGGTATAAGTTTTACCTTGCTTGATTTTATCTGAGTTACCAAAAACTTCGGTAAATGAGCGTTTCATAAAGTCTCGCAAGCCGTTGATGGTTACCACGTAAAACCGTGCGCCACTCTCCATCGCATTGTAGGCATCGAGCAAATACAGATAATGCTGTTCTTTACTGGCTTTGGCAGGTAAGTTACTCATCACTAGGCTAAATTTTTTGTCTTTTTCAACATCCCGAAAGCCATTGGATAGCTGAACTTGGGCATTATTTAAATGATTTTTTTGGCAGTTTATTTTGGCATATTCCACCGCCACAAAGTCTTTGTCGATGAGCAAGTGCTGTCCGTTTGGGCATTCACGGGCGGCAGTCATCCCCAGTATACCATAGCCACAGCCTAGGTCGATTGAGTTATCATCGTCTTTGAACTCGATATAGTCAAGCAGCATAAGACTACCCTCATCGAGTTTTTCGGGCGAGAAAATACCCCAAGTGCTGGTAAAGTGGAACGGCTTACCGAGTACGTCTTGGGTGAACTGGATGTCTTCGCGCCAGTGGGCAGATTTTTTGAGTAAGTCGGTGGGGATTTGGTGCATTATTTTTCTCATGAAGTTGGATTTAAAATAGTTTGGATAATGTCAAAAATTTTTCTAAAGTTTTCAAAGTCGATATCCTCAAAACCTTCTTTTTTATGAAGTATATTTTCTGCAAAATCGTTTTTCGATAAAGCTATAGAATTCTTATCTTCGCTTTCAGCTATTAAATAAACATCACAATCAATAATTCTTAGTTTTCCTGCATCATTTTTAATAGAAGTTATATACTGCTTATCATTGCTAATAGCTAACTTACTATCGAACTCTAGCCCATCAAAGAGCCTTCTTCCGTTAGTATCAACTCTTTTTAGATCATCATTCTTGTAATAATACTCTGTCGAAATTTTATCTAAATCCTCACTTATAGCAGGAATACAGAAAACAAATAAATTTTCATTTAATCTTTTGAATTTTTCATTACTATACTTTTTGTTAATACTCTCATCATCTCTATCAAAAATGGCAATAATTTTTCTATTACTTGGGACTTTTGAATAGCTATCAATGATTTGAGATAAAGCTTGGTTACCCATATTTAAATTCTCGAATTCGTGAAACTCAAAATCTAAATTAGGATAATCATTTTTCAACTGCTCAAAAGCAGCTTTCAAATGCTTCCAATCTGTCTTACCTTCAGTAATAATTAGCGGTCTAGTTGAATCTTCTATTCTCTTTCTTAATTCTTTTAGCTCTTTAATATGACTTTCTGTTAGCTCAGTAAATAGTTCATAAGATTTTGTAAATTCTTCAAAATCATCTATTTTTTCAATTGGATTCCCATTGGGCATATTTAACATCAAATAATCATCTTCATTGAATGCTTTAGTTATACCTGCGAGGAAAAAGGGTGAGTGAGAACTAACAATGAATTGAACTTTAGGGAATAGTTTAATTAGCTGCGGCAAAACATCATGTTGTAATTCAATGTGTAAATGCAAATCAACCTCATCAATGATTACTACACCTTCAATGTCATGAAGATTAATACTCTTATTTAAATCACCTTTGTCTGAATACTGGATTATTGTCGCAAAAATCCCTAGTAATGTACTCTGCCCAGCGGATAAATTATCTAAAGTTGGAACGATTTCCTGTTGATTTTGAGAGTCAATGATTCTGATTCTTGAATGTCCGTAATTTCTGAAATTTAGAGTAATTCGAGCATCTTGTTTTAAAATACTGGATAAAATGCTCTCTATATTTTGTATAGCTATTCCAAATAATATATTTGCTGGTAAAGGTTCTTGATTATCAGCAGTTCTTCCAATTAGCTGACCAATATTTCTGAAATCAACCTTACTATCAAGATAAACATCTAGAATCCAATTTTTAACTTCTTTCAAAGATTTTCTTACCAAGATTTCTCTATCTAATTGACCACTAAATTTTTGATTATCTTTAAATTGTTCGTTACTTAAAATTGTACTTTCATTCATCCAATATGGTAGTTCATACCTGTCAGAGGGGAAATAACAATAAGAATTTGAAGAAAAATTATTCATAAACTCATCATCATTTTGTGTAGGTGTTATCTGTTTAGAATTTTTATTTTCACTTAAATTTGATTGAGATACTAATTGAAGATTAGCTATCTCTCCAATTTTAGAATTACTATTATTGGTATCAATAACTCCACTTTTATCAAAATACTCATAATTTTTAACATTTTGAGAGAATTTAAGATAGTTAAAGCCATAACTAGCATTAGAACGGATATTTCTTGAGCCTGATACTTTGAAATATTTATGACCAAATCCTTCTTTTGGCAATATGTCACTAAAGGCTGAATTAGATAGCTCATACAGAGCATCCACAATTCCAGACATTAACGTAGTTTTACCAGTGCCATTTTTACCAACTAAAACAATAACTCTAGGTGTACCATCTGCCTTGATAAGTTGTTCTTTATCAAGATAGAATTTTTCAATTGCACCCATATTTTCAATCATTATTTTGTTCAGATACATATAATTTCCTTTTCTATTTTTAAATCACCTTACTAAAGCGATTGCCTTCTTTACTCGCCAAATAAGTATCAAACACCATCGCCACATTGCGTCCGAGCAGTCGCCCTTTTGGTAGCACCCGAATGCCTTTGGCGTCCATATCCACCAGTTTATCCGCCTGCATCTCGCCCAGTTGGCGGATTTCATCAATAAAATAGGTCATCGGGTCAATACTAAAGCGCGCATTCACATCTTTAAAATCAATATAATCATGGCATAGCAGATTCATAATCACATAACGGCGCAGCAAGTCAGGCAAGCGCGCAGAAATCACCTTCACCGCAGGCAATTTTCCCGCATTGATGAGATTTTGATAATCATTCAAATCCGTTGGATTTTGCAAAATATGAAGACCAATTTGGCTAATCGACGACACCCCAAACCCCAATAAATCACAATTGCCATGTGTGGTATACCCTTGAAAATTGCGGTGCAATTTGCCCTCACGTTGCGCAATCGCAAGCTCATCATCAGGCTTGGCAAAGTGGTCAATGCCGATATATTGATAGCCTGCGTCAGTCAGTGCATGGATGGTATTACCGAGCATGGTCAATTTGTCGGCAGGGCTTGGTAAATCCGCTTCATTGATTTGACGCTGACCTTTAAATCGCTCGGGCAAATGCGCATAGTTAAAAACAGACAGACGGTCTGGCGATATATCGATGATGCGCTCAACCGTATTGCGCATGCTATCCACCGTCTGGTGCGGCAACCCATAAATCAAGTCAATATTGATAGAATGAAACCCAAGGCGGCGAGCTTCCGTCATCACGCCTTGAATCATTTCTTCTGACTGCACGCGATTGACGGCAATTTGCACTTTTTCTTGCAAATCCTGCACACCAAAACTCACCCGATTAAACCCAAGTCCACGCAATATCTCAAGCGTGGTCGGGCGCAATTCTCGCGGGTCAATTTCAATCGAATAATCAGCGGTAGGTTTATCGCTAAAAGTAAATTGGGTTTGCAAAAAGTTCCACAATTTGACCAGCTCATCATCGGTCAAAAAGGTCGGTGTGCCGCCGCCAAAATGCACTTGTTCGACGATAGGGTCCCCTTGCATCAAGCTGCGTTTATGCCGAATTTCGGCAAAAAGATACGCTAAATAGTCGCCTGAATCACTGTTTTTCTTGGTGATGATTTTATTGCAGCCGCAGTAATAGCACAGATGGCGACAAAATGGGATGTGAAAATATAAGGACACTGGCACCCGTGGGTCTTTTTCTGCCAAAACGCGGGCTTCCATACCGTCAGCAATCGGGGTAAATTCTAGCGCGGTTGGGTACGAGGTATAACGGGGACCTGAGCGGTTGTATTTATTGATGATAGCTTCATTAAACAAATGGGTTTGGGTCGTGTAGCTACGATTGGCATTGGCATACGGATTTTCGATGATTTCGACAGGACGATCAAAGGTGGGCAGTTCGCTGTCAGATAAAGGGCGAGTTTGGTCTGTCATAATAGTCTCGTATAGCGTGTAGCATAAAATTCTCGGAATATTGGTTGTGATTATAACATAGTCATCCTAGATAGCAGATGATGAGAAAGCAGATGAATTATGCTATGATTTAGCCGTTTTTTATCAAAAATTTTCTAGTTGCTGCCATAAAAAAACGGCCTGCCGTGTATCAAGGTAGCCGCCAAGTTGTTGGAAAAGGATTTTAAAAATGTCGTTTGCTCAAGTATATACGCGCTCGGTGGTAGGTTTAAACGCGCCAAGTGTGATGGTTGAAGTACATTTATCGCAAGGATTGCCTGCAGTCACCATGGTCGGCTTACCTGAAGCAGCGGTACGCGAGAGTAAAGACCGTGTGCGCTCTGCCATTATCAACTCGGGTTTTCAATTTCCCAATCGCAGATTAACTATCAACCTTGCGCCCGCGGATTTACCCAAAGATGGCGCACGGCTTGATTTGCCCATTGCCATAGGTATCTTGGCAGCGAGTGGTCAAATTGATGAAACCGTGCTTGCGCAGTACGAATTTATTGGCGAATTGGCGCTCAATGGCGATTTACGAGCCATTGCTGGGGCGTTGGCCGTATCACGTGCGCTCAAGGCAGACCAGCGCACCTTGATTGTTCCCAAAGACAATGCCGATGAAGCGGTCAAAGTCGAGGGCGTGAGGGTGTTGCAAGCCGATACCCTCAAAGCCGTGTGCCAACACTTGATGAACGAGCAGCAACTCAGCCAAGCCGAGCATAAGACATCTTACCAATCAGCCAATTACATGCTTGATTTAGCCGATGTCAAAGGACAACACCAAGCCAGACGCGCGCTAGAGATTGCGGCAGCAGGCGGACATTCGCTATTATTTTGTGGCTCACCTGGGACAGGCAAGACCTTGATGGCATCTCGCCTACCCACCATTTTGCCACCGCTCAATGACCATGAAGCGCTTGAAGTTGCCAGTATTTACTCGATTGCCAACAGTGATTATGACTACGGCACACGCCCTTTTCGCCAAGTCCATCATACCACCTCAGCAGTGGCGCTCGTGGGCGGTGGCTCATCCCCCAAACCTGGTGAAATCACGCTCGCCAATCGGGGGGTGTTATTTTTGGATGAGATTCCAGAGTTTGATCGCAAGGTGCTTGAGGTACTCAGACAGCCCATCGAGAACAAAGAAATTGTCATCAGCCGTGCCAACTCTCAAGTGCGATTTCCCGCCAATTTTCAGCTAGTAGCAGCGATGAATCCCTGCCCCTGTGGCTACTATGGGGATAAATCAGGTCGCTGCCAGTGTCGACCTGAGCAAATCAAACGCTATCAAGAAAAGCTATCAGGACCTTTGCTGGACCGTATTGATTTGCATATTACCGTGCCTGCCCTACCTGCCAGTGATTTGCAGTCAGCACAGAGGGGTGAGTCTTCTGTAGTAGTGCGTGAGCGGGTGATACAAGCCTATCAGCGTCAGCAAGCCAGACAGGGCAAAGCCAATAATGAACTCTCCCCCAGTGAACTTGACCAATTTGCGCCGCTTGGCGATGCAGAAAGTCGTATTTTGGCAATGGCACAAAGTCGGTTGAATCTGTCCGCGCGCGGCTATCATCGCGTCCTTCGCGTCGCCCGCACGATTGCGGACTTGGCAGGTAGTGAAGCTATCCAAACCGCGCATTTAACCGAGGCACTCAGTTACCGTAGTCAATTAACGAATGCCTAATTTTCGTGCTAACTCATCATAGCGCAAGATATAGCAAGGCTATAAAAACGGATGTTCGCGAAAAAATGTGGGCGGCAGGTTATCGTATTGGGTGTCGTTGACGTATTTGGCTTCAAACTGTTTCTTTAGCGCTTTGTAGTCCGCATTGGCTCGGCACTCATCCCATTTTTGCTTAAAAATTTGCGCGGCTTGGGCTTTGATTTGCGCGGATTCAAGCTGCTGTGATTGCTGTGGCAATTGCTCACGCCCATGCGCGCCACTTTGTCCTTTTTTAGCGTCAGGGACAGCGCCGTCATATTTTTTGCCCCCTTTGTGATTGGCATAACGACGCGAGCGCGTATAACCCATTTGGATAAATTTACGCGCCATATCAGCACCGACAAAATCCCCTTGAGCAAGGTAGTCCAAAAACATCGCATAGATGGTATCACTGCTCTCGCGCGCAAGTTCTGGCGTAGCAAATCGCCAATGCGGCAAAATCTCAGATTTATACGGCTCTACCAATAACACCCCTTGCTCACCGCGCCCCACCCGATACAACGCTGGATGCTCGCGAAAATTCAGCGTGTCAAAGTTAAGATGATAGTTAAACTCGTGCATGACTCAAAAACTCGGTCAGCGTGGCAAAGTCATCAAAGGTATGGGTCGGGTGATAGTCACGAATATCCTGCCCATAGTTATAGCCGTACGACAACCCAAGCGTATCCATGCCCGCGTTTTGCCCTGCCAAAATATCGTTTTTGGAATCACCAATCATATAGCTTTGAGCGATGCTAAAGCCTAATTGGTCACAGACGTGCAGTAGCGGCATCGGGTCGGGTTTTTTGGCAGGCAAGCTATCACCTCCCAAAATATAGGCAAAAAGGTCTTGCCAACCCAATTTTTCGACAATCGCAGGCACAAAATCAATAGGTTTATTGGTGGCAATAGCGAGGGTATAGCCTTGCTCTTTAAGCTGACGCAACCCTTCGCTCACCCTGGCATAGGGCTGGGTTCTGACACAGGTGTTTTGATGGTAGTAGTCAAAAAAGAGGGCAAGCGCCTGATTGGTATCGTCTTCAGTGAAATTGGGGTCAATGGTTTGTGAGCCTGATAAGGCACGTTGCACCAGTACTTTGCCGCCATTGCCCACCCAGTTACGGATGACATTTTCGCTAAAGTTAGCTTTGCCAAGCGTGGTTAGCATCGCATTGACGGCGTCAGCCAAATCTGGCACGCTATCAATCAACGTACCGTCCAAGTCAAAAATAAGTAACGATTTTTGGGTGATACTTTCCCCAGTGGATGTGGGGGTTGGGGTGTTAAGTGATTCGCTAGACATGGTGTTTCCTATCGTTTTTTCACCAAAAGTTGATAGGCTACAGTGTAGCAGAATCACTTAAAAATACCATGCAACCGTCCATTAAAATAACCTAACCCTGACAACCAATTCCGCCTAAGAGCAGGTTTGACTAAAAAACGTTAGTTTTCGCCAGTGCTCGGTTGATAATCTAGTGAGGCATCATTGATTTCATGGCTAGCTGCCGGATTCAGCGCGCTGTCCTTTTTGGCACCCAGTTTTTGATAACGCACATCTTCACCGGTGATACAAAAAATCAATTGCTCAGCGATATTACGCGCATGCGCACCAATACGCTCTATCGAACGTAGCACCCATAAAATATCAATGACTTTTGCTACATAGCGACCATCTTCCATGATGTAGGTCATCATCGCGCGTGACGCAGATTTGTACATCGCATCAATTTCACTATCTTGCTCTATTACTCGGTAAGCACCTGTTGCATCAAACTTGGCAAAAGCTTCTAGCGCATTTTTTAGCATCATCTGCACAAAATTACCCATTTGATGCGCTTCATGATACCCAATCGGTGATTGACCTTCACGGGTGGCACGGCGCGCCATCTTGGCGATTTTTTTGGCTTCATCACCAATACGCTCAATGTCAGCGCCGCATTTACTCACTGCCATGATTAGGCGTAAGTCGGTTGCGGCAGGTTGACGACGTGCCAATACTTTGACCACCGAATCATCAAGCTGCTGCTCAGTAAAGTTGATTTCTTTATCACCATCAATGACATCTTCGGCGAGCTCTACATCACTTTTTACCAAAGATTCAATTGCTTTGGTGAGATTGGCTTCTGCCATGCCACCCATTTTTAAAAATAAATTGACCAAGTTTTGTAAATCTTGGTCATAACTTTTTGATAAATGTTCACCAATTAAATTCATGTTTCCCTTCCTAACTCATGGATTGTGACTCATGGACTGTGCAAAATTGTGATTAAAAAAGACGTTAAAGAAAAGCTAACTATAACTAAAAATTACGACAAAATGATGAAAAATAGCGCGCCTATTCGCTGATATTGCATCATATAAACCGAGCAAAAAACCTAACAAACATTTCAATGTCATCAAACTTTAACATAACCGTAATAGATTTGACATTTTGTTACATTAACATGGCAACAATTTTTCAGCGTTGGGTGATTTAAAACGCGACACATTAGTTGGCGACGCCCTAAGCTAAGTTACCATCTTCCCTGACAATCATCTCATTTGTCCATCAAGGAATTATTATGAAACTATCACATTTAATCGTCAGTGTGGCATTCGCTGCTGTAGGCGTACAAGCCAATGCTGTCAACATCACAGGTGCTGGTGCAACCTTCCCACAACCTGTTTACTCAAAATGGGCAAGCGATTATCAAAAAGCAACAGGCAACCAAGTAAACTACCAAGGTATCGGCTCTTCAGGCGGTATCAAACAAATCCAAGCAAAAACGGTTGATTTTGGTGCCACTGATGCGCCAATGAGCCCAGCAGAGCTAAATGCCAGCGGCTTAATCCAATTCCCCGCAGTCATTGGTGGTATCGTACCTGTGGTAAACATCGCTGGCGTCAAACCCGGTCAATTAAAACTATCGGGCGCCGTCCTTGCTGACATCTATATGGGCAAAATCACTACTTGGAACGATGCACGTATCCAAGCATTAAACCCAGGCGTTGCCCTACCTGCCGCTAAGATTACCACTGTTAATCGCTCAGACGGTTCAGGTACTACTTTCGTATTTACTAACTACCTAAGCCAAGTATCAAGCGATTGGAAAGCAAAAGTAGGCGCGGACAAAACCGTTAAATGGCCCAATGCTTCAGCAAGCGTAGGCGGTAAAGGTAACGAAGGCGTATCAAGCAACGTACAACGTGTTGCAAACTCCATCGGTTATGTTGAGTATGCTTACGCAAAACAAAACCGTTTAGCTTATACCCAACTTCAAAACCGCGCCGGTAAATTTGTGATGCCAGACGATTCAACGTTTGCCGCAGCATCAAACATTAACTGGGCGCAATACCCTGGTTTTGCGGTGACTATCACTAACATGCCAGCAGCCAACGCTTGGCCAATCTCTGCAGCGACGTTCATCCTCGTACCCCGTACGGGTGGTGCAAAAGCCAAAGAAGCGCTTAAATTCTTTGACTGGGCATTTACTAACGGCAATGCACAAGCAACCGCACTCGACTACGTTCCGCTACCTGCCGACACCAAAGCTGCGGTTCGTAAAGAATGGACGAAAGTTAAATAGTCATTTGCGTCAGCTTACTACGCAAATTAACCCTGCCGATTGGTGGGGTTTTTTAGCTTAAAATTTTGCCAAAAAAAGCATTACATCAGCTGATTATCTAACACTTTGACCGTCTCATCGGTCAGATTGCCCGCAGCTTTTTGTAGGTCAATGTAGGCATTTAAATAATCAAAATACGCATTAATCAAATCGCGTTTGGCAGCGTGATATTGGCGTTCTGCCAGTAGTGTATCTACCATCGAGCGCACCCCCAAATCATAGCCTGTTTTTGACGCTTGGGCGACGCGGCGATTAGCCTCCACGGCAACTTGCTGGGCTTTAATCGTGGCACGCTGTGCGATCAAATTTAGATAGGCTTGGCTAGTTTGAGTCATCGCAGCTTGGTACGCATAGGCGAGGCGACTTTTTGCCGCTTGCGCCTGCAGAGTGCCTTGCTCTACGCCTGCCCGCGTCCGCCCACCGGTATAAAACGGAAAATCCACTTCCACCCCAAAGCTATAATTGGTGCCATCAATAGCGCTAACATTATTATGGGTATAATCTTGCCACCCCACATTGCCTACCAAATCGACACGGGGATAGGTATTGGCTTTGAGATAATCGACTTGTTTGTTGGCAATCGCCACTTGGGTTTGTGCTAGCTGAATATCGAGATTATTATTTTGTGACTGCTGCATCCAGTTTTCGATACTTTGACTGGCCACAAGATTTAAATCAGGCGGTAATTTGATAGCGTCTAGCTGATTGATTGGTTGACCGGTGAGCAGTGATAACTGCTGTTTGGCATTTACGATTGCCACGTCATTATTGGCAATAGAGGCGCTGACGCTTTCAAGCCTGGCACGGCTTTCTTCGGTATCTACCCGCGCCGCTACCCCTTGCGCGAGTCTCGCTTGCATCATGTCATTTTGTGCTTTGAGTGCGGTGAACTCGGCATTGAGGCTATCTGTCATCGCTTCGGCGCGCAATACATTGAGATAGGCTTTGCTGATTTGCTCGATGAGTTGTTGGTGCTGCTGTAATAGCTGGATGTCATTGGCTTGACTGGCGAGCACGGCTTTTTCATAGTTTGCCCATTTATCAGCACGAAACAAGGCTTGGCGCAGTCCGATACCAATTTGGCTTGCGGTATTACCCGTGTCCGGGATGTTATCGTCTTTGGGATAAAACTGGTTATGTTTGACACTGCCTTGCAGCCCCACTTGCGGCAGCATATCGCCAAACGCTAGCTGCACATTTTTTTGCGTTGCTAAATAGTCATATTGCTGCCCTGCCCAATTGCCATTGGTGCGCTGGGCTGCATTATACAATTCCCACAAATCCTTTGCCATCACGGCTGAGCTGAGAGACATCGACCCTATCAATGACACTGCCATCGCCCCTAACCGCCATCGGGCGCCAGGCGCTTTACGATTCCACAAACAGATGCATTCCATATCAGTAATTACAACATTTTCAACAACCAAGGAGCCTCTATCATACCGATAGTTGTCAAAAAAATCAGTAATTTAGTTGAGTAAATCATCGTCACAAAATGGCTAAAAATCTATTAGGTAAACCTGTGAGTTTTTGTTAATATGGAGGTATTGACTCGGGGTGCAGTTGGATGACATACCAACGGCTGAGACATACCCGTCGAACCTGACACGGTTAATACCGTCGTAGGGAAGTCGTCTATTAGGTTAGTTAGACCAGTTTTTTCTAGAATCAGCCTTTTACTAGAAACAGTCCTACTCACCTATCTTCGCCCGAGTCCAGCAAACCATCACTTCATAACATAACATGGACTCGCTATGAACCAACTTACCAACGTTACCCACAAAACCCCTGCCCACCGTGACCCTACCGACGACCGCTTTGAAGAAGAAGCGCGTGATTTGACGCGCGCCTTGCCGGCATCTCGCAAAGTCTACATCCAAGGCTCACGCCCTGACATCCAAGTACCGATGCGGGAAATCACCTTGACCGATACCCCGGTGGGTGGTTTTGGCAAGGCAGAAGGCGAAAAAAACCCACCGTTTTATGTGTATGACACCTCAGGAGTATATACTGACCCCAACGTCGAAATTGACCTGACTAAAGGCTTACCAAAACTGCGTCAAGCTTGGATAGAAGCGCGCGGCGACACCGAGCAGCTTGCCAAACTGTCAAGCCAATACGGCAATGAGCGTGCCAATGACATCGCCACGGCTAACCTGCGCTTTGGGCATATTGACAAGCCAAGACGGGCAATCAATGGCAAAAACGTCACCCAAATGCACTACGCCAAACAAGGCATCATCACCCCAGAGATGGAATACATCGCCATCCGTGAAACCCAAAAGCAGCATGACCTAACTGATATGCGTCAGCACGCTGGTAACAACTTTGGTGCCAATACCCCCAAACTCATCACCCCAGAATTTGTGCGTGCCGAAGTCGCTGCGGGACGGGCGATTATCCCCAATAACATTAATCACCCCGAATCAGAGCCGATGATTATTGGTCGTAATTTTTTGGTTAAAATCAATGCCAATATCGGTAATTCAGCCCTGGGCTCTAGCATTGACGAAGAAGTTGCCAAGATGACTTGGGCTACCCGTTGGGGCGCGGACACCATCATGGACTTATCAACCGGTAAGCATATCCATGAAACCCGTGAATGGATTATCCGTAACTCCCCCGTGCCCATCGGTACCGTACCGATTTATCAAGCCCTAGAAAAAGTGGATGGCGTTGCCGAAGATTTGACATGGGACATCTTTAAAGACACCTTGATTGAACAAGCCGAGCAAGGTGTTGATTATTTTACCATTCACGCGGGCGTACTGCTGCGCTACGTACCGGTGACCGCCAATCGTTTGACGGGTATCGTGTCACGCGGCGGCTCGATTATGGCACAGTGGTGTCTTGCCCATCATAAAGAGAATTTTCTTTATACCCACTTTGAAGAAATTTGCGAGATTATGAAAGCCTACGATGTGGCGTTTAGTCTGGGTGATGGTTTGCGTCCCGGTTGCCTACAAGACGCCAACGATGATGCGCAGTTTGGTGAGCTCAAAACCTTGGGTGAGCTGACCCAAGTGGCATGGCAACATGATGTACAAGTTATGATTGAAGGTCCAGGACACGTTGCCATGAACCGTATCAAAGAAAACATGGACTTACAGCTTGAAGTCTGTAAAGAAGCGCCTTTTTACACACTCGGACCTTTGACGACCGATATCGCCCCAGGCTACGACCACATCACATCCGCCATTGGTGCGGCGATGATTGGTTGGTACGGCACGGCCATGCTGTGCTATGTCACGCCAAAAGAGCATTTAGGTCTGCCGAACAAAAAGGATGTCAAAGACGGTATCATCACTTATAAAATCGCAGCGCACGCGGCAGATTTGGCAAAAGGACACCCAGGTGCCCAAGCGCGGGATAACGCCTTGTCAAAAGCACGCTTTGAGTTTCGCTGGGATGACCAGTTTAATCTCAGCCTAGACCCAGACACGGCACGTGAATTTCATGATGAAACCTTGCCAAAAGAAGCGCATAAATCGGCGCATTTTTGCTCGATGTGCGGTCCAAAATTCTGCTCAATGAAAATCACCCAAAACGTGCGGGATTATGCAGCAGGGCTTGAGTTTAATAAACCACAGCTTGGGCAAGACATCACCCCTGATACAGGCGAGTTATCGGATGCCAGCCACGCTATCAAGCAGGTGGATACTGAATTGGTCGGGCAAGTCGGTGAAGCGTCTGCCGATGAAGTCCGCCTAGGCATGGAGCAGATGAAGCAAAAATTTATTGAGGAAGGTAAGCAGTTATATAAAGAAGTTTAAATTTTTTGGTAAAAAATAGGGTAGTTAATCTACCTTATTTTTTTAATACCGCTTAATTTTTTCAAAAAAATCATTGTCCAGTACAAGCTTTGGCTTAGAATCTACTTGCTTTAACCCCACTTCATGCTCCATCATCAGCTCAATTAGTGCCATTTGGTCAATCAAGATTAAACTATGCGACTCAAGGTTTTCGAAATAATCGAGCGCGGGTTTGGTAAAGCTAGTTGTGGTAATAAAAATACCATGATGGCTGTCTTTCTGCGGTGGATAGCCGCCCACAAAGTTTCTTAATTCGCGATTTGAAATATTATTACCTTGGGAGTAAAGTTTTGCTTGAATATAGTACGTATGCCGTTCTTCATTAGAAAATATTTGAGTAATCATACCGTCAATACCGCCGTCATTGGCTTTTCCTGTATGGTGCGAACTTAAGTTACTTTCTGGACTTTCATTCTCTAGTGAACGCTCTACCAATTTCACGCAAAACCATTCAAATTGTAATGGTGTTAAATTATCAAGTTGGGTCAATATCATGTCTGGGGTAACTTTTACATTGCCATCGCTGACCATGGCATCTTGATAGTTATTCATAAATAATGACGTGCGGCGCGTTGTCTCATTGATAAAATAGTTAATCAATGGGTCACCACGTTTGCCATATGCCACTTGATTAACTTTTTTAAGATCTTGAAAAGACTTTTCATCAAAGCGTTTTAAGTTTGCGATATAATCATTATTTGGGATACCTTTCATAAGATATTGTGAAAAATTTTCATTGGCTAACCAAAAAAATATCTTGCCAAGTGGATCTATCCTAACGAGATTTTTTATGGTTACTTTTTCATCAAAGGTAATTAAGCTTGCAAACTCTTTACCAATATTTGGCTGCAAACTAAAACAGTTCTCTTTGATAACACCCATGGCAGATAAGCACATTAATATCAAATTAGTCAGTGGCTCGTAACAAGGTGTCCCTTCCTCATATTCATTTTGAATGTCAAATTGGCTTAAGTAGCTAATACTTTTTTGATCGTCACTTAATTGGGCAACCTTATCAAACTCACGAAAAAATAAGTTTTGACTAATACTGCTACGCCCACTAAGATTCTTTAGCGTTTGAATCCCTGAATTTAGTAAATCACCAAATGGGGGTAATTTGGTGATATTTGCTGTTTCGCCCATTATTGTTTCCTTCAATACATTAGCCTTATCTAGTAAGCATCGAACCCATATGCGTTAATTTAGTCTTTCAGCCCAAGCACATCTTGCATATCAAACTGTCCTGTTTGCTGCTCATTGACCCACACCGCAGCACGCACCGCCCCTGCGGCAAAGGTCATACGCTCACGCGCCTTATGGGTGATTTCAACAATTTCACCATCAGCAATAAACATCACGGTATGGTCGCCGACAATCTCGCCACCGCGAATGGCATGGATACCAATCTCACCTGCTTTGCGCGCGCCAGTTTGACCTTCGCGACCATAAATCGCCACGTCTTTTAGGTTTTGACCGCGTCCTTTGGCAACCGCTTCAGCCATCATATAAGCGGTGCCCGATGGTGCATCAATTTTGTGTTTATGGTGGGCTTCGATGACTTCGACATCAGCGCTGTCACCAAATGCTTTGGCAGCCATTTCAAGCAGCTTAAGGGTTAAATTCACCCCAGTTGAATAATTACCTGCATATACGATGGCGATTTTTTCACTTGCCTGTTTTAAGTTGGCGTTTTGCTCATCATTTAGACCTGTTGTCCCAATGACCATATTGACGCCTTTGGCAGCACAAAGTTGTAAGTTTTTGGCAGTCGACTCAGGCAAGCTAAAATCTATGAGCACGTCAATATCATGAATAACCCCTGCCAAGTCATCGACCAAAGCGACATTAATTTTGTCAAGATTAACTAGCTCTCCCGCATCCACGCCCAACAAGCTTGAGCCTTGACGCTCTATCGCCCCTGCAAGGGTAGTTTGTGGATTTTGTGCCACTGCTTGAATCAGCATACGTCCCATGCGCCCACCTGCGCCTATGACCCCGATTTTTACCATTTGCTTATCCTTTATCTCGCCCAATTACCTAGTGTAACTTTCTGATTTGATTTTCTAGCCTGATTTTCTAGTATAACTTTCTAAGTTCAAATCATAACAGCTTGTCTCGCTGAATCCTAGCTTAGCTCAATATTGCCTTATACAAAAAAACCCTTGCAATCATTACAAGGGTTCGATGTTTCACGTGAAACATCTATCAAACACTATAAACCAATAAAACCTAGTCAAACAAGTCTTTGACATCTTCTTTGAGTTTATCAAAGAAAGATTTTTTCTGGGGCGATTGTTGATGATCACCCATGGATGATTGTAGCTGACGAAGTAGCTCTTTTTGTTTGTTGTTAAGGTTGGTCGGTGTCTCTACCACCACACGGCATAACAAGTCACCTTTCATCGTCGTGCGCACGGGGGTAACGCCTTTGCCTTTGATACGGAATACTTTGTGGCTTTGGGTGCCTTCGGGAATGCGTAAATTGATACGTCCTTCAAGCGTTGGTACTTCCACCTCACGACCTAAGGCTGCATCCGCAAAGCTGATTGGCACATCCATGTATAAATCAGCGCCTTCACGGGTAAAAATAGGGTGCTGTGCCACACGGATTTCAACATACAAGTCGCCGCTTTCACCGCCTGCAATCGCTTCACCTTCGCCCGTTAAACGTATCCGATCGCCATTGTCGATGCCGGCAGGAATGGTTACTTCAAGGGTGCGTGATTTTTCTTTAACACCCGAGCCATGACAATCATTGCAAGGATTTTTGATTTGTTTACCTGAGCCGCCACAGTTGGGGCAGGTTTGTTGCACAGCAAAAAATCCTTGCTGCATACGTACCACACCCGCACCACCACAAGTTGCGCAGGTCACGATATCGCTGCTGTCTTTGGCGCCCTTACCATCACAAGTTTCACAAGGGGCAGGTGCGGTAAAGGTAATTTCTTTTTTTGTCCCTTGCACCGCTTCTTCAAGTGTCAAATCGAGCATATAGCGTAAATCTGAGCCGCGTCTGCTACGTCCACCCCCTGTGCGACCCCCAAAAATGTCGCCAAAAATGTCCTGGAAGCCGCCGGCGCTGCCACCACGGCCGCCGCCCATGCCGCCAAAAATATCGCCAAAAATGTCTTGGAAGTTTCCACCGCCAAAGCCGCCACCGCCCATGCCATTCTCAAACGCTGCATGACCCATACGGTCATACGCTGAACGTTTGCTATCATCGCTTAGCACTTCGTATGCCATCGAGGCTTCTTTGAATTTTTCTTCGGCGGCAGGGTCATCAGGGTTACGGTCTGGATGATATTTCATCGCAAGTTTGCGGTAGGCTATTTTGATTTCTTGTTCATTAGCGGTTTTATCTACCCCTAATACTTCATAAAAATCGCGTTTTGACATAGTAACTCCTTTGGCAGCATAGTGTTGACAGTACGGAAGAGTGGGTTCGACCAGTAGCAACGTTTAACAGCTGCCAAACCTTTGAAAGACTAAAATTTAAAAATATGCAATATAGTGGCGATTTTTGTTAAATAATCAAGCAAATAATCGGCTATCAGCGCAAAAATATTTTCCTTTTTTTGCAAGAAAAATACGCAATAGCCTAGCCCGTTGTTTTAAACTAATTAGCAAACTCTAACTCTAATAGTCATTTATGAAAAAAGTATTATCTTTGCTAATCATCCTTGCACTGATTGTCGTCGCATGGGTATTCGCCTCCCCTTATTGGGCAGTGTACCAACTGAAAAAAGCCTATGATGCACAACAAGCAGACACTATCAGTGCAGCAATTGAATTTACGCAACTGCAGCAAAGTATCAAATCACAGTTAACCCCTGTATTAATAGAAAAAGCCAGTCATATCGCAAAATCCCCTATTTTGCAGATGCTCAATATCGCGCTAAACCCTAATGACCTAGTGAATAAAATGGTTAATCAAGCCGTGGATAATACCGTCACGCCAGAGGGCGTACAGTATGCGCTGACAGGACAAGCGACCAGCGAGCCGCTCAAAACAAATGTCAAACTGCTAGGAGGCTTGGTGGCAGTAGCGATGGATAAGATTGATATCAAAGACTTGATTTTGGCGCGCAATTCAGCTGAGCTTAACCAAAAAATCAAACAACAACTGCAATCGCCTAATCCCAATGCTCCCACAGCAACGTCACAAACCCGACCGACCACACACTATTGTGGTGTTAACTGTTTTGAAGTCACCGGACAACTGCGTGGCTATCCCTTAACGCTCCGCTTGCAGCGCCAACGGCTTATTCATTGGAAAATCGTGGGTGTGACACTGCCGCTAAATCCTTAAAACTGGTCAATTTCTTCAGCGGTCAAAAATCGGCTTTCGCCTTTTTCTAATCCTGCTAAGGTAATGTTACCGATGCTGGCACGGTGTAGCTCAATGACTTTATTGCCAAAGTAGCCCATCATGCGTTTGACTTGGTGGTATTTGCCTTCCGTGAGTACCAGCTTGGCATGGGTAGCATCAGAAAAACTTAACTCAGCGGGTTTGGTTTTATCATACTCGTCTTCAAGCATGATGCCTTTTGCCAATTCTTTAATCGCAAATGCCTGTTGTGCTTCAGTCATTGGGTCGGCAAGTGTCAACTCATACACCTTTGCCACATGATGTTTGGGGCTGGTGACGCGGTGCAAAAAGCCACCATCATCACTGAGTAGTAGCGCACCTGTGGTATCGACATCGAGTCGCCCTGCAATCCGCAAACTACCTAGCTGGGGTACATCAATCAAGTCTGTAACAATCGGCCATTCTTTTGGCTTTAGGGTGCATTCAAAGCCTTCTGGCTTATATAACAGTAAGTAGCGATTGCCCATCGCGACCGATAATGGCTCACCCGCCCATTCGATATCGTCACCCACTTCATCGATGTGTAGGCTTGAATCTTTGACCACCTCGCCATTGACAGTGACTTCGCCTGCGTGCAAGATTTTTTTGCAGTCTTTACGCGATAGCTCGGTGGCTTTGCTTAAAAATTTGTCTAAACGCATTTTTTTGTTATCCTAGTGCTTGTTTTGTTTATTGTAACATAGATTAACCATGACCTATTACACGCTTAGCGACCCATGTACTGCCACACTTGAGATTAAAAAAAGCCAATTTTTGGGCTTTGGCTTTGCCATTGATAGCCGCGAGCAATTAATGTTTCACGTGGAACAATTACGCAACCAGTATCCCGATGCACGCCATTTCTGCTATGGCTATATTATTGGCGACCCGCACAACACCACCTCAGCCGGCTTTGATGACGATGGTGAGCCCAGTGGTACGGCAGGTAAGCCGATTTTAAACGTGTTACAACACAAGGGAATTGGTAACTGCGTGGTGATTGTGGTGCGTTACTTTGGCGGTATCAAACTTGGTGCAGGCGGTCTGACACGTGCCTATAGCAGCACCGCACAAGCCGTGGTTGATAACATGAATTTGCACGCGTTTGTGCCATTAAGCGTGATACTGATTGAAAC
This sequence comes from Moraxella sp. 179-F 1C4 NHS, assembly GCF_045370505.1. Classification (NCBI taxonomy): domain Bacteria; kingdom Pseudomonadati; phylum Pseudomonadota; class Gammaproteobacteria; order Moraxellales; family Moraxellaceae; genus Moraxella; species Moraxella sp. 179-F 1C4 NHS. The sequence goes on from NZ_JBIQEC010000008.1 coordinate 55,178, forward strand.
CGATTTTGCCAATGAGTCCTTTGTCAGACATACATTAGACGGCTTTAAAGCCACGATTTTAAAGGTTGATTATGGTAAAAATGTCGTTTTGACGGTGGAGCTTGCGCAAAAGTCGGTTCAAGCACTCAGCGAAAAAATCGGCTTTTACGGGACTGTGAAAGCCAGTGAATAACCAAAAGCAAATAACCACAGCAGTAGCGTAAAAGTGATAGCCTAGGAAAATTGTTCTCAAAAAAACCTACAAAATACCCCAAACTTAGCTCATAAGTCGCCATGAAAAAACTGTCAAAAAGCCGTAAAATAGTCAAAAATCATAACAATCACTAGGTATATTATGAACATTCATCAACTACCCCTAACGCCATTTCGCACCCCGTTTTTTTTAGCCAACCCCCACGTTCAAACCATTTTACCCAAGTTTATCAAACTGCCAAAACCTAACTATCAGCGACACCTTCACCCTGACCGCACCGGCACCACCCAAGTGGCTTATGACTTTGTATTTGCCAATACCGACAATCAGCCAAACCTTGATAAGCCATTGGCGGTGATGTTTCATGGGCTTGAAGGCAGTAGCGACAGCCATTATGCCATTGCCTTTGCCCACCAAGCGCACCGATTGGGGTATGATGCGGTTATCGTCCATTTTCGCGGCTGCGGCGGGGTGGATAATACCTCAGAATTGGACTATAACGCGGGTGATACTGCCGAAGCGGTACATATGTTTGACCTGCTAAAAACTCAGTACGGCTATAGCCGAATTGTAGCCAGTGGCGTGTCGCTCGGCGCCAATATGCTGGCGCGTTATATGGGCGAGCAAGGCGATGCAGCTGCCTGTGAAGCAGCAGTGGTGATTTCTGCGCCCGTCGATTTGACGACTTCGGCAAAAGCCATGCATCGTTTTGTCGCCAAACGGGTGTATACGCCTTATTTGCTCAATCCTTTATTGCAAAAAGCCTTAAAAAAGGTAGACGAGCCAGCATTAATCAACGCCTTAAAAAATATCAAGATGATTGATGAGTTTGATGAGTTATATACCGCGCCGCGTCATGGTTTTGGTACAGGGGCGAATTATTACATCCAGGCCTCTGCCCTACCTGTACTCAAAAACATCACTAAACCCACGCTGATTATCACTGCCAAAGACGACCCATTTTTGGGCATTCTTGCCACCCAAGCCGATGTGTCACCTTGCGTGCGCTTACTGTACAGCCAGCATGGGGGACATGTGGGCTTTGTACAATTACAAAACAAGAAACTCAATGTAAATTGGCTGCCTAGCACCAGCTTTAAATTTTTTCAGGCTTGTGCTGACTGATTGCTATTGCTTCAATAAAAAACGCCATCACAATGACGGCGCTTTTTATTTAGTAAAGTTAATGAGGGGTTTTTTAAGATTACTTCTAACATTATAAAATGCCGTAATTCACCATGGCTTTAGCAATCTTGTTAAAGCCTGCTAGATTGGCGCCTTTTTTATAATCAATGCTCCCATCCGCTTGTTTACCATGGTTAAAACAATCGTCATGGATATTTTTCATGATGGTTTTTAATTGCTCATCAAGCACCGCAAAGGTTGCGTATTGACGTACCGAGTTTTGTGACATCTCAAGACCTGATACCGCAACCCCACCGGCATTCGAGGCTTTTCCCAGCGCATAAATGACGCCATTACTTTGGAAGATGGCGATGGCATCGGCATCACTGGGCATGTTGGCACCTTCTGCCACGTATTTAACGCCATGATTGACCAGATTTTGCGCATCTTGCCCGTTGATTTCGTTTTGGGTGGCGCAAGGTAGGGCAATATCGGCTTTGATATGCCATGGACGGCTACCGTCGATCCATTCTGCGTCATCACTGGTGCCGACGAAGTCTTTTAAACGTTTGCCTTGCGCTTTATAAGTTTTGAGCGCTTCAATTTGCTCTAAGGTAAAGCCATGCTTGAGATATAAGGTACCTTTTGAGTCTGATAATGTCAGTACCTGTGCGCCAAGCTCAATACATTTTTGTGCCGCATGTAGCGATACATTGCCCGCACCTGAGACCAAAACAGTCTTAGCCATCAAGCCGTCTTGATGGGCTTCTAGCATGTTTTGTAAAAAATACACAAGACCAAACCCCGTTGCCTCGGTACGAATCAAGCTACCACCTTGTCCCACCGTCTTACCGGTTAATACCCCGGTAAACTCCCGATTAAGCGTCTTATACATGGCGAACATATAATTAATTTCGCGGCCGCCGACACCGATATCACCCGCAGGTACGTCTATATCTGCACCAATATAAGGCGCTAATTCGCGCATAAAGGCATAGCAAAATCGACGGATTTCGGCGTCTGATTTACCTTTTGGGTCAAAGTCTGAACCGCCTTTACCCCCACCCATAGGCAAACCGGTCAATGCGTTTTTAAAGATTTGTTCAAACCCTAAAAATTTTAGTACCGAAAGATTCACACTGGGATGAAAACGGATACCGCCTTTGTAAGGGCCTAATGCATTGTTAAATTGCACACGCCAACCGCGGTTGACTTGAACATTGCCTTGGTCATCTTCCCAGTTGATACGAAATTGAATAACACGGTCAGGGTTGGTTAAGCGGTCAAATAGATTAAGGTGTTGATAAACAGTGGATTGGTCATAAACCGCTGCGATATCTTCCCAGAATTCTTCGACCGCTTGGATAAACTCTGGCTCATTGCTATGACACTGCTTTAAAGTGCTTAATAACTCACTGCTTTTCATACCACTCCTCAATTCTTTAACTTCATAAAAATAGTGCAAAAACACTATTTTGGTGAATTTATAGTAACTTAGCACTGTCATAGTAATTTGTAAAACTATTTTTCTGTACCCCTTTGGCACGGTTTTGGCACGGTGGGTTGCCGAAAACTAGACATGGGTGTTTGTGAGTAAGTTAACCTGCAACTGGATTTAATAGCTGACAAAGCATGATTTGTCCTTTAAAATTGTTAATTTTTAGCAAGGTTTAGCGGCTTTGGTTAGCCGCTAATGCGTATTTGACCTAAGGCAAACTTATGCACATTCATATTCTTGGTATTTGTGGTACCTTCATGGGTTCGTTGGCGCTGCTTGCGCGTGACCTTGGACATACCGTGACAGGCTCGGACGCCAATGTCTATCCACCAATGTCCACCCAGCTTAAAAATGCGGGTGTTGAGATTATGCAAGGGTATGCCGCTAGTCATTTACAACCTGCACCTGATTTGGTGATTGTCGGCAATGCCATGAAGCGCGGCATCGAAGCGGTTGAATATATGCTCAATGAGCGTATTCCTTATACCTCAGGTCCGCAGTTTTTGGCAGAGCAGGTATTGCAATACCGTCATGTATTAGCTGTCGCAGGCACGCATGGCAAAACTACCACTACCACGATGCTGGCGTGGATTTTACACTATGCAGGCATTGATGCCGGCTTTTTGATTGGTGGCGTGCCACTTGTTGATACCCAAGATGAACGCCTACAACAAGCGTTTGCCCACAGTAGCCATTTGGGTAGTGATAAAACTGCGGATCATGAAGGTTACTTTGTCATCGAAGCGGATGAGTATGACAGTGCTTTTTTTGATAAACGCTCTAAGTTTGTTCACTATCGCCCAACCACCGCAATTTTAAACAACCTTGAATACGACCACGCCGATATCTTCCCAAACCTTGCCGCCATCCAAACCCAGTTCCATCACATGGTACGCGTGATACCGTCAAATGGCAAAATCGTCATGCCAGCAGATACCGAAAGCTTGGAAGAAACCCTGAAAAAAGGCTGTTGGACACCGATTTGGCGGACAGCGCTTTCTGCCACTAATCCTCAAGCGGATTGGCAAGCCAAGCTAGTGAAACAAGACGGAAGCCAATACGAAGTCATGTTTGATGGTAACACGGGACAAGTCAATTGGCAGATGAGCGGGCTACATAGCGTCAATAATGGTTTAGTGGCAATTGCGGCAGCCTACAATGTTGGCGTATCGGTTGCACAAGCCTGTGAAGCCTTATCCAATTTTGCGGGCATCAAACGCCGTATGGAACTGGTCGGCATAATCGATAACAACGGCAAACAGATAGAAGTTTACGACGACTTTGCCCACCACCCAACCGCCATTGAAACCACGCTTGATGGTGCCAAAAAACGTTTTGCGGATAACCCAAACCGTAAAATCTGGGCAGTGATTGAACCGCGTTCAAACACCATGAAACTCGGTACCCACCAAGGTTTGCTTGCGCCGTCAGCGAGTATCGCCGACCAAGTCATTTGGTATCAACCTGCCAATCTAGATTGGTCAGTTGCCGATGCGATTGGCAATGCTGCCAACCAACAAGTGATGACATCGACCGATGCGATTATTAAGCATATTGCAGCGCACATTGGCGATGACGATGCGGTGATTGTGATGTCAAATGGCGGCTTTGAAGGCATTCATGGTCGACTGGTGAAGGCACTGCAGCAAGGCTAACTGTTTTAACCTTGTAATTTTGCTAGCAAAAATCGTGATTTTTTAGCATACTCATGATTATTTGTACAATTATTAGGTTACACAATGCTTACCCGAGTCATTTTTAATCAAAAAGGCGGTGTTGGTAAATCCAGCATTGCTGTCAATCTTGCCGCGATAAGTGCCCATCAAGGTTTGCGTACCTTACTCATCGACCTTGATCCACAGTGCAACGCTACCCAATATATCATCGGCGATGCGGCCACAGACATTCATCCCGCTCATATCACAGAGCCCAATATTGAAAATTTCTTTTCGCAAACCCTGCAAGCGACGTCTAGCCCTATGCCGATGATGTTTGCATTTCCGTTTGGCGGTATGACGGGTAGTCGCAATCAAGGGTTGGATCACTGTATTCACACAACCCGATTTGATAATTTATCACTGATTCCAGCCAGCCCCATGCTTGCCGATATTTTGCAGCCCCTTGAAAGCAAACATAAAATTTATAAATTAAAAGACGGCTTAAATCTTTTAAGTCAGCAGTTTGATCGGGTCTACATTGATACACCACCGGCGTTTAATTTTTTTACTTTGTCGGCATTGATCGCAGCTGATCGTGTCATCGTTCCGTTTGATTGTGATATTTTCTCCAAACGCGCGCTACAAACCTTGGTGCAAAATATCTTAGAAACGCGCCAAGACCATAATAGTGACTTGTTAATTGAAGGTATTATCGTCAATCAGTTTGACCCACGTGCCAATTTACCCAACGAAGTGGTACAAACGTTGGTCAATGAAGGCTATCCTGTGTATGAGACCAAACTTAGCCCTTCGATTATCATGAAACAATCCCACCATCAAAGCTTACCGCTGATTTATTTGGACGCTAAACATAAACTCACCCAGCAGTACGCTGCGCTTTATCAAGAAATCGAATCTAGATAACGGAACTTACATTTAATCGTGTCTACTGACATAGCATTACATTAAATAAAAAATTCTCTTAATACTTCAAAGAGAACTTACACAATTAACAAACCAACATTTTAACTGCGGGTAGCTTGTCTATAAAATGACAGTCATCAGAGAGGCAGTTATTAGTTAAAACTATAAATATAACAATTTAGCCCTGTAACGCCTGCCAATCGATTAGGCAACAAGATAAGTTAAAAATTAGACAAGTTAAAAAATGAGGAGTGTTAAAATGAGCTTTATTTATATGATTATCATGGGTCTTATCGTTGGTGTTATCGCCCGTGCTATCAAGCCAGGTGCCGACGCAATGGGTTGGATTCTTACCATTGTACTGGGTATTATCGGTGCATTAGTGGGCGGTTTCTTAGCAGGTATGCTAGGTATGAATGCCAATGGTGGCTTTACTGGTCTAATTTTCTCAGTCATTGGTGCAATTATTGTGCTATTCGTCTATGAGTTAGCGACGGGTAAACGCCGTATTGGTTAATATTGTATTAGTTAGTTAAGCAATCAATTTAAAAAATCAATTAAAAAAAGGCATTTAAATTAAATGCCTTTTTTATTGGCTAAAATTCTTTGAACAGTTGGTATGTTGGCTTTAAATTTTTTTCAGTTTGATTTTTTTGCGGTCATTGTCTCACTAAGTTTAGAATCTCAGCTTAGAATAATGCTATATTGTTGACTTGGTTTCTAGTACCAAATATCTACTAGACACTGATAAGATACTAAGGTAAACACTTTCATGGAACAACTTGTCAATTTTCACACGCAAAATGGCGTTTTAGAAATCCAGTTTAATCGTGCTGATAAAAAAAATGCCCTAACCAATGCCATGTACCAAGCCGTACAAACCGCGATGGAACAGGCAAAAAGTGACGATAATATTCGAGTGATTTTATTTACGTCAACCGGTGATTTTTTTACCGCAGGTAATGATCTTGTCGATTTTTTAAACAAAGCAGAAAACGATGATGCTGAGCTTAACGCGTTAGATTTCGTGCAGTTTTTGGGCGATTATCCCAAACCCATCGTGGCAGCGGTGACAGGCTCAGGCGTTGGCATTGGCTTGACGCTGCTACTTCATTGTGATTTGGTGTATATCGTAGAAAACGCTAAATTATTAGCCCCATTTGTGGATTTATCTTTGGTGCCAGAAGCAGGTTCGACCCTTTTGCTGACGCAAAGAATTGGTTATCAGCGTGCCTTTGAGGTGTTTGTGATGGGTGAAAAAATTACAGGTAAACAGGCGGTTGAATTGGGCTTAGCCAACCAAGCTTTTGCTAATAGTGATGAGGTACTAAGCACGGCGCGCCAAAAAGCAGAAATACTTGCCAAAAAATCGGTGTCATCGGTACGACAAACCAAAGACTTGATGCGTAATGCCACAGAAATCCTAGCGCGTATCCAACAAGAAAATGTTCACTTTAGTAACCGTCTGCAGACGGATGAAGTCAAAGCGATACTGCGCAAATTTGTCCATAAACAATAAGGCAAAAGAGAACACTAATGCAAAAAAGCCTTTTAACTAGAAAATTAAAAGGCTTTTATTTAATTCAATTTATTAGCCAATTTATTAGATAGCCATTATTTGGCTACCACAAACTGTTCAATTTGCGCACGCACCAAATTTGCATCATTATCAAGCACAGTCACATACTGCGCCAAGCTTTCGATATTATCGGTATGTTTGGGACGGGGAATGTCAAGTTGACCGACAGCTTCGGTGATGGTCTCGGCAAATTTGGCTGGCAAGGCGGTTTCGGCGCAGACAATGACCTCACCCTTTTTGCGTACTTCACGAGCCACTTTTATCCCATCAGCGGTGTGCGGGTCAATTAACTGGTTGTCTTCGGCATACACTTGTTTGATTGTGGCGATACGGTCGGCATGGGTTGATTTTCCCGATGCAAAGCCATATTTGCCATTGATATTTGCCATCAAATCCGACATATCAAAGCCTTTACCTGCGTTGACATCCTGCCAAAGCGTATTAATTTTTTCGCCATTTTTCTCAGCGAGCAGGTACACAAAACGCTCAAAATTCGACGCTTTTGAAATATCCATCGATGGACTTGATGTCACATAAGTCTTGTCAGCAGTACGGGGGCTATATTTGCCAGTAGTAAAAAAGTCGTGCAGAACGTCGTTTTCGTTGGTGGCAACGATTAACCGCTCGATGGGTAATCCCATTTCACGGGCAATATGTCCCGCGCAGATATTACCAAAGTTACCCGATGGCACGCAGAAACTCACCTTTTGGCTGTTGTCGGTGGTGCTGGCAAAGTAACCTTTAAAATAGTAGACGATTTGCGCGAGGATACGACCCCAGTTAATGGAGTTGACAGTCCCAAGGCTGTATTTGGCTTTAAATTCGGCATCTTGCTGCAGGGCTTTTACGATGTCTTGGCAGTCATCAAACATACCTTTGATGGCGATGTTATGGATATTTTTGTCATCAAGGCTATACATTTGTGCGCGCTGGAATTCACTCATTTTGCCATGGGGTGACATCATGAACACTTCGATATTGTCTTTGCCACGCAGCGCATATTCAGCAGCTGAGCCTGTATCGCCTGATGTTGCACCGATGATGGTCAGACGCTCATTTTTTTTCTTTAACACATATTCAAAAGCATTGCCCAAAAACTGCATGGCGATGTCTTTAAATGCCAGTGTTGGACCGTTTGATAGCTCGATGATTTTGATGCCATCTTTGAGTGTACGAACAGGGGTAATATCGGGATTGCCAAATGCCTGCACGGTGTAAGTTTTATCAATCAGTGTTTTTAAATCATCTTTTGGAATATCGGTGGCAAATAATTGCATGATTTCAAAGGCAAGCTCAGGGTAGCTTAAAGTGCGCCATTGGGTGAGGGTTGCTTCATCAATCTGTGGGTATTCTTCGGGTAGCATTAAGCCGCCGTCTGGGGCAAGCCCCATCAGTAACACATCACTAAATTGCATAGGGACTGTTTTGCCACGGGTGCTGATATAGTTCATCTTTCCATCCATTTAATCAATTTGATGCAGTTTAGCATAAACCTAGCATTGCGATGAATGCCAATTTTTACCCACGTTTTTGCAGTAAGGCATAATAAAAACCATCGCCATCGTTTTGATGAAGCGGCAAGCATTGATAACCGATGTCCCGTTTGATTTGGTTGGATAAATTAAGGCTAAAATCCACGATTTGCGCCTCTTTGTGTGTGGCTAAAAACGCTTGTAACTGGTCTTCATTCTCTGCTTTTAACATCGAGCAGGTGATGTAGAGTAGATAACCATCATCGGCTAAATTATGCCAGCAGTTGGCTAAAATATTGGCTTGTAACGCGGCAGTTTGCCCCACATCTTCCTCGGTGCGTAGCAGTGCGATATCAGGGTGGCGGCGAATTACCCCTGTTGCGGTACAAGGTGCGTCAAGCACTATCACATCAAATTGGGTATCGGCTTGAAACGTTGTGGCATCCTCACATACCAATTGTACATTTTCTTGATTTAACTGCAAACGCTCAAGGTTTTGGCTCACCCGTTGTAAACGTTTTTCATCGTTGTCCAAAGCGATTACATGCGCGATATTTTGATGTTTCACGTGAAACGTTTTTGACTCATCAAGCTCCAATAAATGCGCCAGTTTACCCCCGGGCGCAGTACAAGCATCTAGTACCGTCAAAGATTTATCCAAGGCGAGGCTTGTCAAAATATGCGCTGATAACTGGGCATGTTTGTCTTGCACACTGACCCATCCTTCGGCAAATTTAGGCAAATCGGTGATTCTTATAGCGTCAGTGAGTTGAATGGTTTGCACCTCCTCAAAGCCAATGGACACTAGGTCAAAACCGATACCTTGTTGGGTTAATATATCGGTATAATCCTCTACACTACAAAATTTGCGATTGACGCGTAAGAATATGGGCGCAGCTTGGCGAAGCGCTTGCCCAAGCTCGGCATAGTATTCACCCCAATCCTGTTTGAGCTGTTTGGCAAGCCAATTAGGTAGACTGTGATTTTTCTCAATTTTTTTGGCAAATTTGGCAGGGTTTTTTTGCACCTTTCGCAGTATGGCATTGATAAGTCCAGCACCATAACCTTTATCCAGTTGTTTGACTGCTTCGACCGTTTCACCAATTGCCGCGTAATCTGGCGTGTCCATATACAGCAGTTGGTACAGTCCGATATTGAGTGCTGCCCATACGCCTTTGTCAGTGACTTCATGCTCAATCAAGCTTTCACCAATACGAGCGAGTGCCCACCATTGACGCAGTGTGCCAAGCAATAATTCATGGGCAAAGCCTTTGTCTTTGTCGCTCACTTGGTTGAGTAGTGGCTCAAGCAAGCTAGCTAATGACTCACCTTGTTGGATACGCTCAAGGGTGGCGACAACTTTGGCGCGAGTGTTAAGCTGAGAATGTAATTGGGTCATGATGTGCCTAATTGGTTATGAGTGAAAAATATCACCATCGTTGAGTTTATCTCCATTGGCAATTTGCTCAGCGGTTAACGGCTTACCACCAGGCCACTGCATTTGGGTGATATTAATCAAATGTTGTGCACCCTGATGTTGGTGGTTGGTCGCGTTTTTACCACAGGCGACCAAAATCGCGTTACGACCCACACTGACGATTTTACCTGCGGGTTCATGGGTTTGTTGGTCGAGTTTAATGGGCGCTGCTTCTATTATTTTGATACGCTGATTGGGGTCTTTATGTTCATCAAGATAGGTAAAGGCATTTAACGCACGGATTTGACGTTGAATACTGATGGCATCATTTTGCCAGTTAATCTCACCCTCTGCCGTGGTGATTTTCTCGGCATAATTAGCCAAAGCGTCGTCTTGTTTTTCGGCTTTTTGTTGATAATTTTCTAAATCAGACAACACCGTCACAATGGCTTCACCGCCTAATTTGGCTAATTTATCATGCAATAGTTGGGTAGTATCTGTGTCAGTGATGGGGCAAGCTATCTTATACAGCATATCGCCCGTATCGAGTCCCTGCGCCATTTGCATAATGGTAATGCCTGTAGTGTTATCACCTGCCAAAATCGCACGTTGAATGGGCGCTGCACCGCGCCAGCGTGGCAATAATGAGCCATGAATATTGATACAGCCAAATTTTGGGGTATGCAGTACGCCAAGTGGTAAAATCAATCCATAAGCTGCCACTATCATCACATCGGGTCGATATTTTTTGAGTGTTTCACGTGAAACATTGCCATCGGCTGATTTTAAGCTAAAACTTTCGGGTTGTTCCACAGCAATGTTATTCGCTAAGGCAAGTGCTTTCACGGGCGATGCGCTAATTTTTTGCCCACGACCAGATTTGCGGTCAGGTTGTGTATAAACTGCCACAATGTCAATATTAAGGGCTTTTTGGTGACTGATGAGTGCTTGTAAGGCGACTTTAGCAAATTCGGGCGTACCAGCAAATACTACCCTAAGCGGGGTTTGAGACATGATAAATTTCGTCTTAAATACAATAAATTTCTGCTATTATAATATGAATTGGCACAATACTTAAATCTAGCATTGTGATGATGGGTTTTTTTCTTTTACCTTCATTGACCGTTTTCTCTATTGGGTATATCACGCTGTGTCAAACCAGTTTTCTCTCTACAATCGCCCGGCAGCTCGGCGACTCATCGTAACCTTAGTGGCTATCGAACTGATACTGATAGTGGCAGGTTATGGGTTGCTAGGTTTTTATGCGTTGCAGCAGCAACAGCAGCTCGGTGAAAGTTGCCTCGTTGAGCTGGTTGATAAACTCAATCATAAAATTAGCCATCATGAGTACGATTGGAGCCAAGTCACTTTAGATCACCATGCGGCGATTAAAAATTATCAGTTGATTATCGTTGAGCCGACGGGTGCTACTACCGTTGTCAAAAACAACCATGACGATTTTTCTGTCCCCTTACCCAATTGGACGCTATCTAACAAACAAAGCAATAAAATGTTTTATGATATTCATGGCTTTGAAGTTTGGCAGAATCTGGCAGCGGGTTACCGCTTATACGTTAAAGTACAATATTTGCCACTTTGGCGTAATTTTGCCAACCCTATCTATTTGCTGCCGCTGCTATTGGGGTTTTGCCTATTTTTATATATGATGATTCAGCTGCGAAAAGTTTATGATGTTTGGGATAAATTTCTCGATAATGCCCAAAATTTGCAATTGCAAATTAGTCAAGGTTATCAGCCTGCCAAGCTTCATGAGTTTCGTGACCACCCTGAATTACGCTATTTATCTCAGCTGTTTAATCGTCATGCTTATAAGATGGGGCAATATTATGATAAGGTTCGCGAGTTAACCTATCGACAAAATATTTTGATTGATACTTCACCAATTTTGCTGTTTATCATGAGCAGAAATGGTCGGATTGTATACTTTAATCATAAATTTTCACAAGTGTTTTATACCCCGTTTCAACCGGGGTCGATGTATATTCTCAGTGACTTTATCACCGGTGCCAATAAAACCACGCAGCAGTTACTAAATTCGCTCGAGAATATTCAGACTTATGCGACCTTACCCGTGACCAATCTACAGCGAAATCTGTATTTTGATTTACGCATTACCCCGTATTATAACCGTTTCGGTCAACTACAAGGTTATAGCTGTGGCTTACAAGATACCACCGATTATCACGATAAGCTGCAAAAAGCGTGGGTCGAGGATAAATTTACTACTGATAAACTAACCAATTTTAATAAAATGTGGGCGGTAGTGGGGCATGAATTGCGTACTCCACTCAGTGGTCTAGTCGGCATGATAGATCTACTTGCTGAAGATAAAGCACAGTTTAATAGCGAGCAACAAGAAACCATCGCCACGCTACAACAATCTAGCTATACTATGATTCAACTGCTCAATGATATGCTTGATGTGGCCAAATTAGACGCAGGCAGGCTACAAACCAATGTCACGTCTATTGATCTCTTGCAGTTACTACGCCAAACCACTGGACTGATGGTTGGTAACGCCCGACGTCAAAAAATTAGTCTGTATATTTTTGTGGACCCCTTTACCCCACGTTTTATTGATTGTGATGAAGGCAAATTACGGCAAATTATTTTAAACTTATTGACCAATGCGGTAAAATTTACCAAAGAGGGCTACGTGGCTATCACGGTTGATAAAACCGATAGCCGTCACCCATTAATCGCGGCTAAAACCAGCCAAAATACCACTGTCAGCAAAGATTGGTTAAAAATAACGGTAAAAGATACCGGTTTAGGTATTAGCGAAAAAGACCAACAAAAATTATTTTCCTACTTTGAACAAGCCAATGATTCCATTAGTCGGCAGTTTGGCGGTACAGGACTTGGTTTAGCTATTTCCAATAGTTTTTCACATTTATTGGGTGGCTTTATTCATTTAGAAAGTCAATTTGGTCAAGGCAGTGAATTCCAACTATTTTTACCGATTCCAAAGTTTAGTCTGCAACCTGTTTACCAACATAAAACCAGGAATTTAAGGGTAACACTCATTCTTATCTCGCCATTTTCTATCTTTGAGCGAGCGAATAAAGTTTTAAGTTATGTGGAATTATCGCACCATATCTTCACAACTATTGATGAAACCGTTATCAATACGATTAATAACCTTAACTTGCAAGGCTTGATCCCTGTCTTTGTGATTGATGATGCAGCACTCAAAGCCAACAACCATTTATTAAATAATATTCATTTTTATAATGATGCGATTAAAATTATTTTAAGTATTGAATCACCTAAAACTCTGCCACCCGAGCTGCAATTACAATTTGATGGGTATTTGCAAAAACCTGCGTCTTTAAGCCTGTTGATTGCTGAGGTGAATCATCTATATGAGTTAAAAATCAAAAAAGAAAAAACCAATACCCATCTGCCCGTACAACTGGCATTTAAGCAATTTTTGCAGCAGTACCCCAGCCCCTCTAATTCTAGCGTTAGCGTAGCATCCGCAACGCCCCCCGTTAATAACCCTAATCTGTTATTGGATGGACCAATTCAAGTGGTTGATGAGGGCCACACCAATCTTGAGAGCCCAAACGATGCGCATCCTTCTAGCCAAAAATTGATATTGATAGCAGAAGACAACCCGGTTAATCAAAAAATTGCCAAAAAGCATTTGGAAGCCTTGGGTTATCGCTATCTTGTAGCATCCGATGGCGAGCAAGCAGTTAAGTTACTCAGTGAAAATCGTCAGCAAATCGGACTTGTGTTGATGGACTGTCGCATGCCAATTCTAGATGGTATTGAAGCGACGCGTATTATTCGCCTCAATAAAGATAGTGTGCCGATTGTTGCCTTAACCGCCAATGATTCTGATGATGATAGGAATATCTGTTTAGAAGCGGGCATGGACAGTTTTTTGACCAAACCTATCAACAAGCAAAAACTCATCGAAGCCATCAATCATTACATGGTCTGAAACAATAAAAAAAAGACCAGGTTAACTTGGTCTTTTTTTGTTTGAAGTAAAACGTTATGAGGGTCGAGTTTTAAAAGTAAATTGATTGGTGGTTTTTTGTCCATCATTATAAAGCAGTTGCGCTCTATTTGCTAAACCCATTTTGTTGTAGGAAGCTTAATGTAATGCCTTCATGGTTAGAATTTGAGAGGTTGTCTGGTGTTGACATAAGAAGTTTTTCTAAATATCTGGCTACCACATCCACCTCGATGTTGACTTTTGTTGCCACTTTCCAATGTCTGCTTATGTTGGTGACCTGCGCTGTATGGGGGATGATATTTAAACTAATCACATTACCTTCTACCAAATTACTGGTCAGGCTAATACCATCGACTGTTACAGAACCCTTGGTAGCGACATATTTGGTAAACTCGCTTGGAATCTCAATTTCTATATAAATCGAGCGCGAATCATTTTTTATCAGTTTAACCGTACCCGTGGTATCAACATGACCGGTGACAATGTGCCCGCCAAATCGTGTAGTAGGCAACATGGCTTTTTCAAGGTTTACTACATCGCCAACTTGCCATTGTTGCATCGCTGTTTTATTGAGTGTTTCACGTGAAACATCAACAGCGTACCAGTCTTTACCTTGCTCTACAACAGTGAGACAAATCCCATTACTTGCAATCGAGTCACCCAATTTAACATCAGCAAAGTCTAAATAGTCAGATTGAATTTTTAAGCGCACATCACCTTGCGTCGGCGTAATGGCAACAATTTTTCCAGTCGCTTCAATAATACCTGTGAACATGGTTTATCCTAGTTTTTTATCATAATAATGCATTTTAATGTACTTTTACAACTATCACAAACATAAAATATTATTTAGAATAATTAAATTATAATCAGCGATAAACTCTAATTCAAATCGAACATAAAGCGTTCAAAAAATTAAAATGATAGAGGTAGCTTTTGGTGGATAACTTACCATCATAGACTACTTATGACCTTGTTTATCTACTTATCCACTGGTCATAATTGTCATAGGTAACGGGTTTGTTGCGCAATGTTTCATGTGGAACAACGCTTATAATCTAGTATTACAGTAAAATTTGACTCTAATTATTGTTTCATGTGAAACACTTATCCACAAAAGAAATGCTGGTTTTAACGTATTTATTAAATTTAGCTAACAATGTGGATAAGTTTTAAAAAGCGAAAAATATAATAATTTAACTATTTATTTTCAGCGAGATTTATCCAACCCATTATGTGGATTTACTTATCAAAACGATAGGTTAATTTGATATCAGTTCCCATTGTTTCATGTGAAACTAACGAAGCGATAATTTGCTGGTGGACATGCTGTGCATTAAAGTTAATCATGGGCTTAGCACTGTTACCCAAAAAGCATGGCGCTTGATACACGACTAATTCATCTACCAGACCTTGTTGCAAGAAACTAGCAGCGACCGTTGCACCTGCTTCAACTAGCACATCGTTAATTTGGTAATTGTCTTTTAAAGTGTTGAGTAGTGTGGTTAAACTCATAGTTGAATCTTGGATAAGCAAGACGGGACGATGGGTGATTTGGCTTTGATACCATGCATCCGTCATTTGGATGCGTTGACGACGGTCAAGCACTACCAATAGCGGCTGTGGTATATCTTCTAAATTTGCCCCTAATTGCTGACTACGGATATTTAGCGCAGGATGGTCTTGTAGGATGGTTTCGCTACCCGTGATAATCGCCCCTGCTTGCGCTCGTAAAAGCTGTACATCCTCGCGTGATTGGTCGCTGGTTATCCATTTTGACTCACCATTTGCCATCGCGGTGCGTCCATCCAGACTTGTCGCTATCTTTAAGCGCACAAAAGGCAAGCCGCCACGCATGACCTTAAAAAAGCCTTCATTTAATTGATAAGCCGCTTGCTCACAAATACCGGTAATGACTTCGATACCTGCCTGCTGCAGTTTGGCAATACCACCACCATCAACTTTAGGATTAGGATCGACAACAGCAATCACCACACGGCTAATACCCGCTTGGATTAGCGCATCAGCACAGGGCGGGGTACGTCCATGATGGCTACAAGGTTCAAGGGTGACATATGCTGTTGCACCTTGCAAATGCTTAGCATAACGCTCATACGCTTGGCGAAGGGCAAACACTTCGGCGTGGGGTTGTCCTGCTTGATAGTGAAAACCTTCGCCAATAATTTGATTATCTTTGACAATGACACAGCCGACACTAGGATTGGGACGGGTGGTGAAACGTCCTTTTTTAGCCAGCTCAATGGCGCGTGACATGTAGTATTGGTGCTGATAGCGCTCAGCAGGGGATAAAGTTGCCGTCATAATAAAACTTAGGATTGTAGATGTTTGAGCTTGTGTGGGTGAGTCAAATCTTCGATACGTTGATTGATTTCTTGTTTGTTGGTGTCCGTGGTAAGGTTTGACACCATGTGTTTAAACGCTTCAATATCTTGAAAATCTCGATACACGCTAGCAAATCGAACGTAGGCGACATCATCAATTTGGCTCAACTCTTTCATGACGACTTCACCTAAAATTTTACTTGGCACCTCACGCTCACCGAGCTGTCTGAGCTGCTTTTCAATCCGGCTAATCATAGCTTCAATGTTGTCAGTCGATATTGGACGTTTTTGTAACGGTAGTTGCACTGAGCGACGCAGTTTTTGCCCATCATACGGCTCAATACGACCATTGGATTTGATGATACGAGGCATGACCGCTTCGATAATTTCAAAGGTGGTAAATCGCTCTTGGCACGCGGCACACTGACGACGACGGCGTACCTGCGCACCCTCTGCCGCGAGTCTTGAATCAATGACTTTGGTATCTTCAGCATTACAAAATGGACAGTGCATGCGATTTCCTAGCTAAGTTTAAACCTTTTAATTTATTTACCAATACAAAAACTGCCAAAAATCTTACCCAATAAATCATCGGCGGTAAATTCACCGGTGATTTCGTTGAGGCTAATCTGTGCTTGGCGTAGGCTTTCCGCCACCAATTCACCGGCATGAAACAAATGCAGTTGTTCATCGGCTTCTTGCAGCGCCATTTGGGTACGGCGTAGCGCATCAAGATGGCGGGTTCGTGCAATCAAGCTGTTTTCAGGGGGATGAAAACCGACTTTATCACAGATTTGATTGGCCAATTCCTCAAGCCCGGTATCATATTTACAAGACACATAGACGGGGTGGTAAATTTGATCTTGTGATTGAAATTGCTTGGGCAAATTTTGGTGATTGTCGGATAAATCAATTTTATTGGCAATCATTAATATTGAATTGGCATTGGGCAGGCTACCAAATAATTCGGTCGCTAATCGTAATGGCTCATGCTCACGGTGCGCATCATACACCATAAGCAGTAAATCAGCTTGGGTGATGGCTTGTCGTGCTCGCTCAATGCCCGCCTGTTCCACAATATCATCGGTGTGGCGCAGCCCAGCAGTATCGGTCAAATTCAGCGTTAGGCCGTTTAACACAATGGTTTCTTGTAGGATGTCGCGCGTTGTTCCTGCAATATCGGTCACAATGGCACGCTCTTGCCCTGCTAAGCGATTGAGCAAGCTAGATTTTCCCGCATTGGGTCGCCCGGCAATCACAACTGAGACACCATCTCGCAGCAGCTGCCCTTGTTTGGCAGTGGCTAATACATTGTTTAGTTGCTCACAAACTTGGCGCAATTGTTTGGCGATGTGTTCATCTGCCAAAAAATCAACACCTTCTTCATCCGGGAAATCAATAGCGGCTTCAACATACAGCCGTAGCTGAATTAACTGCTCAAGCAGCGCATTAATTTTTTGTGAAAACTCGCCGGTCAATGAGCGCATGGCACTTTTTGCGGCAGCCACACTGGTGGCATCAATGGCATCAGCAATCGCTTCTGCTTGTACCAAATCAAGCTTATCATTATCAAAAGCCCGCGCTGAAAACTCGCCCGCTACCGCTTGATTTGCACCCAATTCAAACACACGGGTCAAAAGCTGCTGCTGCAAAATCATACCACCGTGACCTTGCAACTCAATCACATCTTCACCTGTAAAAGAATGGGGAGCAGGGAAATACAACACCAACCCCTCATCAATCACCGTATCATCACTATCATAAAATCGGCAAAAATGGGCAAATCGCGGTTTCAAAGCTTGACGACCTGTTAACGCCAAGGCAATTTGGTAACTGTTTGGACCTGATAGGCGTATCACACCAACCCCGCCACGACCCATTGGCGTTGCAATGGCGGCAATGGTTGAAGTAAGCACTGTTTGAGAGTTATTTAACATAGTTTTTTACAATCTAACATTTTGGGTAGTCAGCATTGACTCGATACTGATATTTTAACATCCGTTCACTGATTACAACATGATTATTTTTTGCCAATAAAAAACCCTTTAAACAACGGTTTAAAGGGCGGTTAAAGTATTAAATTGAGGTTCGATAGATTTAAACCACGTTACGTGCTGCCTCTTTTGCTGCTTGCTCACGCTCAACTTTTTTATTGATAAAGTATTGCTGTGCCATGCTAAACAAGTTGTTGACTGTCCAATAAAGCACTAGACCCGCTGGGAAAAATAGCATAAACACGGTGAAAATAATCGGCATAAATTTCATCACACGAGCCTGCATAGGATCTTGCGGCTGCGGGTTTAGCATCTGCTGAAAAAACATCGCAGCGCCCATAATCAGTGGCAAGATAAACAATGGATCCATGGATGATAAGTCGCGAATCCAACCAATCCAAGGGGCATGGCGTAATTGTACTGATTCCACCAGTACCCAATACAACGCCAAGAAAATCGGCATTTGCAGTAATACAGGTAAACAACCTGCCATTGGGTTGACTTGCTCTTCTTTGTAGATGCGCATCATCTCTTGTGACATACGCATACGGTCATCACCATATTCTTCTTTTAAGGCTTGCAATCGTGGTGCCACTGCACGCATTTTTGCCATCGAGTGATAGCTTTTATTGGCAATTGGCATCAATGCGATTTTAACCAATAAAGTGAGTACAATAATTGACCAACCCCAGTTGCCCAATACTTTATGCACATTATCCAAAATCCAAAATAGCACTTTTGAAATCGGCCATAAGATACCGTAATCAACAGTTTTATCTAACCCCTCTGCCAAAGGTTTTAAGTTGGTTTGAATTTTTGGACCTGCATACAAGGCAGACGTTAATGTCACTTGTTTGTTGGGAGCAACTGACACAGGGTTACTGGTAAACCCGATGATGTGATCTTTGCCAGCTTCACGGCTATAAAAATTTGCTGTGTAATCCTTTGGCATCCAGGCGGTGACAAAATAGTGCTGTACCATGCCAATCCAGCCTTTATCACTGCTGGCTTTTAAACCCTCATTGAAATTACCAAACTTGAGTTTGTTATAAGGCTGCTCTGGTGTACCCCATGCGCCCCCTAGATAAGTCGATAGGCTAATTGCGCCTTTGTCACCTTTACCCGGGTCTTCACTATTATCACGTTTTAACTGCGCATACATTTGTCCTTGCCAAGGCTGCGTGCCGTTATTGGTGATGTTATAGCTAACGTTGATAGGATATTGACCTTTGGTAAACTTATAGGATTTGATGATAGTTACACCATCTTTTTGATAAGTTAAAGGAACGACCAATTCGGCTTGATTGGGCTGCATGACAAATTGGTTACTAGGCGCGGTAAAAGTCGCACGACCATTGCTATTATCAATACCATTGGCGCCAATCAACCCTGACTGAGCCACATATACGCGATTACTATCTTCTTCAAGGAGTACAAATGGCTGTTTGCTATCTAATGTCTGGGTCTGCTCTCGAAGCGCGGCGTACACCACATCGCCACCGACTGGATTAATACGAATATCGTATTTATCCGTCATCACACTAATGAGCTGTGCGCCCGTTTGCTGGGTAGTGGGAGTTGGGGTTGACGTGGTTGCTGTTGCCGTGGGAATATCGCCCGTTGGCGTACTTGAAGCCCCCGCCACGGGCACATCATTGCTACTGACCGCTGTGGTTGTTGGGGTTATCGCCACGGGTTTATTTACATTGGTATAATCATCCCGCCATGCCAGAATCAGCAAATAACCCGTAATTAACATTGCGATAATAATCAATGTCCGTAAAATTTTTTGCATATATAGCTATCCTATCTAATGATATTGCTTGAAATCACTAGTTGCTAATAAAGGAAAAACAATTAAAAAATAGAAGACATTCTACTAAAAAAAAGTTAAAAAAGATATTCCATAAATAGTTGACTCAATTACGCTATTTGAGACTGGCGACAAGTTTTTATAATTTCATCAACCCAATAAATTAATGATAGTGATAAGCATATACCAAAAAGTAAGACGGCAATGTGTCAATATAATGATAACGGTAGCGATATAATGGCTTAGGGACAAAATCAATGCCATGCCCACCCCAAGGATGACAACGTGCGATACGCTTGGCTGTTAATAATCCACCCTGGTACCCGCCATGTAATCTTATCGCCTCTAAACCATAACTAGAACACGTTGGATAAAACCGGCAACGAGGTGCCAACCAGGGACTAATCAAACGCTGATAAAATATAATCATCAACAGCAAAAATTTTGCTAATAATTTATCCATGGATTAAACCCAGATTTTTTATTACCTTCATTGGAGTAAAGATATTACGAATTGCCGCTAAAATTAATTCCGCTTCAACTTTCCAATCTTATCATTGATTAAGTTAAAGCCCATCGCTAATTGCTGGACAATTGCTTGATTTTGCATATCATCGGAAAACTGCTTGATAGTTAATAAAATATCAACTTGAGCATTTAGCTGGTGCTGATGCAACCGAAAATACTCTCGCGTTAATCGCTTAATACGATTTCGTTCATGGGCACGTTTGACTTTCTTTTTAGTAATCGCAAGACCCAGCCGATTTACTGCAGCTTGTCTTTGGCTATCAGCTAAAACCACTTTGACGAATAACAACAGATTAGGTTGATGAATTTTAAAAACGACAACATGCTGTGACTGATCTTCACCAGTTTTGGTATGACGACCCGACATCGCTTTAAAATCTTTGGGCGTTAGCAGCCGCTGTGATTTATCAAATTTAAAAGGTTTGTCTACAGTCATGAGGATAAGTCCAAATCAATACCAAAGCACCATTAAAAGCTATCAAGATTTGATGGATAGGGTAAAAATAGGCTGAAATAATAGAGTAGGGGAGTACGCTAAGCGTAGGTTACAAACAACGGACTTCTAGGATAACAATAAAAAAAGCGATATAAGAAGTATATCGCTTTTTACTATAACCTGTTTTAATGTCAACATTATCATTAAATCAAGTTAACAAATAGACATTACACCGTTAAACGATGACGGCCTTTAGCGCGACGACGAGCTAAAACTTGACGGCCATTCTTAGTAGCCATACGAGCACGGAAACCGTGAGTACGTTTACGTTTGATTACGCTTGGTTGGAAAGTGCGTTTCATGCGATTCACCTTGGCTAAATTTACGTGATATTTAACCGATAGCGGTTAAAATACAAAATTTCAAAACAGTTAATCTAGTATTATCCTTAATTTTAACCAATAGGTCAAGGATAACTAAGATTATTGGTTAATTTCTTTCTTTAAATCCCAGACACAATCAATTATTTTATTTATTTAAAATAACATTTTTGTATAACAAATACCATTCAACAAAAGTTATCCACAAAAAATTATTTTATTATTATATATTCAATAAGTATTATTTATTATTATTAAGCAGGTCTATTTCTGTGGATATTTAACTAAAAATCATAAAAAAACAAATATTTGCCATGTTGATAAGTATGTATATAAACCGTTGATAGCTTGTTAGTAATTTCCTGTTTTTACTTATCAACAATTATATCCACATTGTTATCCACAATAATTTTATTTGTAAAATCGCTGTTTTATGATACATTACACCAAATTTGAAGATGCTTGGATTAGGAAAGCAAAGTTATGGCTGATGCATTATGGCTTAAGTGCGTTGACGAATTAAAATATCAAGTACCTGATAATATTTTTACCATGTGGATTCGCCCATTATCCGCCTCGATGCATAATAACACGATGGTTGTCAATGTACCTAACCAGTACTTTGCCAGTTATGTTGAAAAAAATCATTTAAGTCAAATTCAAACGATTTTACAACAGCTTGAGCCAACCTTACCGATTCAGGTGCAAATTCAAATTGATAAGGGTAACGCAATCACCGACGCCGTTAGTAAACAAGAGTTTGGTGAGCAAAAAGTGACACTGGTAAAAACTGAGCAGCAACGCTCCTTTCAGTATATCGATCCGCATTTTACGTTTGACCAATTCGTAACCGCAAAATCCAATCAAATTGCTTATAGTATTTGCCGAGAGACTGCTAACAACTTGGGTCAATCTAAAAATAATCCGCTGTTTATTTATGGTGCGACAGGTTTGGGAAAAACCCATTTGATGCAAGCAATTGCCCATGAGATTTTAAAGCAAGGCAAAAGTTTTTATTACTTTACTTCCGATAAGTTTGTCAACCAGCTGGTGCATTCATTAAGAACACAAAAAATCGATGAGTTCAAAGATAAAATTAAAAAAGCCGATTTGTTGATTATTGATGATATTCATGTGATTGCCGGCAAGCAAAAAAGTAGCGAGCAGTTTTTGCTATTGCTCAATGACTTTATGAGCAAAAATAAACAGGTGATTTTGGCATCCGATAAACACCCGAGTGCACTGACTGATTTTGACGAGCGTTTAAAGTCACGTCTAGCTTGGGGGGTGGCCGTGGCGTTAGAGCCGCCAGAGCTAGAAACCCGTATTCAAATTTTGCAAAAAAAATCCAAGGCGCAAGAGGTGATTTTGCCAAAAGAGTGCGCTATTTTTATCGCTCAGCATATCATCGCCAATGTGCGAGAATTGGAAGGTGCGCTGAACAAAGTTTTAGCTATTTCCCGTCTGCTCAATCAGCCTATCCATTTAGAATTGGTACAAATGGCGTTAAAAGATTTGATTGCGATTCGTGTACAAGCGGTCAGTATGGATAATATTCGTAAAGTCGTTGCTGAGTTTTATGATATATCGGTCAAAGACCTGATGGGTAAAAAGCGTTTACGTCATATCGCTCGTCCACGTCAGGTGGCTATGAGTTTAGCCCGTGAATTAACCAATAACAGTTTTACAGAAATTGGGCAGTCATTTGGCGGTCGCGACCATACCACGGTCATGCACGCCTGTGAGAAAGTACAAGAACTTTGTGTCAGCGATTTGATGTTTGACAAGGATTATCGCTCATTAAAATTAATGTTACAGACTTAGTATTTTGTTAACTCGATTAAAAAGATTTTTAGTTAATTACCCCGTATAATAGATTGTAATTTTTCCATTTGTTAAACCATTCATTTTGATTTGAGGCGGTGCCATGCAATTAGTAATCTCTCGCGATTTGTTACTACAAGCGATTAATTTAATTTCAAAAGCCGCTGACAAACGCCATAACATGGTGATTTTGGGAAATATGAAATTGGCGTTAACCGACTCTCAATTGGTGATGGTAGCGTCAGATTTGGAGCTTGAATTACAAGCCACCCTTAATTTGCCAGCATCGGCGTGCAAACAACCAGGTGAAATCACCGTTCCTGCCAACAAATTCAAAGATATCATAAAATTATTGCCAGACGGCTTACCGGTCTCTATCACTGTCGCTAATGACAATCAGTGTTTAATTGTCTGCGGTAGTAGTCGTTTTAAACTCAGCACCTTGCCTGCCCAAGACTTTCCCCTATTGGGTGAGCCCGAGCAAGTCACGCCTATTCAATTGGGCCGTGAAGACCTCGTCGATTTGCTGGATAAAACGCATTTCGCGATGGCGGTGCAAGATGTGCGTTATTATCTTACCGGTATGCTGTTTGAAGTCAAAGAGCGGCAATTGGCAACGGTATCAACCGATGGTCACCGCTTGGCATTGGCTCGTACGGTGATAGCGTGTGATGAGAGTGTGGCTCTTGCTGCAATTTTACCAAGAAAAGCCGTACTTGAATTACAGCGTTTGTTAGCAGAGCTTAAACGCATGCTACCGAATCAAGACAATAAAATCACCCTCAATGTCGGTCGTGAATTTTTACAAGTCTTACTACCCTTTGGGGAAGTCGATAGCACAGGTCAGCTAAAAAATGCCATCATGGTGGCTTTTACCGCACGCTTAATTGATGGTAAGTTTCCCGATTATCGCCGCGTCATGCCGTCGTCAACCAACAAACTTGCCCGTATCAGCCAAGAGCAATTAGCGAATGTGCTTCGCCGCGTGGCTATTTTGAGTAATGAGAAATCGCGTGGCGTGATTTTTGATTTTTCAGGTGATAACAATTTGATGGTGCGTGCTAGCAATGCTGAGCAAGATGAAGCGAGTGAGCAGCTTGAGGTTAAGTATCAAGGTGAGCCATTAGAAATATCATTCAATGTGGCTTATTTGCTAGATGTACTTAATGTATTGCAAGGGGAAATTGACTTTCATATGAGCCAAGCCAATGCTTCGGTATTGGTACAGCAAGTCAACGATAGCAAACACGAGTTTGTGGTTATGCCAATGCGTATTTAGTCAGCGGGCATATTTTTTTCAATTTAGTGATGAGTAGTCAAGTAGATAAATCATGCAAATTATTGAATTAACTATTCATCATTTTCGCAATCTTCACACGATTGCATTACAACCCAGCAGTTGTAATGTGGTCTTGGGTCAAAATGGCAGCGGGAAAACGTCGCTATTAGAAAGCATCTATTTATTATCGCGCGGCAAAAGTTTTCGCCATCATCAACCGAGGCATTATATTGAGCATGGTTTTAGCGATACGACGGTTTTTGCTAGGCTCAATCATGAGCAAACCGTCGCTATTGCCAAATCCCAAGACGCTACCACGCAATTGCGACTCAATGGGCAGTCGCTTGTCACCCAAAGCCCACTTGCGCAGCTGCTACCCACACTATTACTCGAGCCTGTGAGCCTTGCCCAACTAGAAGACGGTAGTCAAGCAAGGCGTGAAATGTTAGATTGGTTAGGGTTTCACGTGGAACCATCGTTTCATCCCAATTGGCTGTCTTATCAGCGTCTATTAAAACAGCGCAATAGCTTATTAAAGCAAAATTTTGGTAATGCCTCATTGACTAGCCTGCAACAGCAAGAGCTATCCGCTTGGGATTACCAGCTCAGTCAACATGCAGAAAAAATTCACCAAGCAAGGGCCGACATCATTGAACAATGGCATCCCCATTTTTTGGCGCAAGTGCAAAAATTTTTACCCCAATATGCCGAAAAATTACGATTGCGGTATACCCCGGGGTTTGATACTGAAGTTGGCTTAGCAACGACCTTAGCCAATCGTTTAGCGTCTGACATTGAGCTTGGCTATACGCGTATGGGATGTCATCGGGCTGATATCAATGTCGTGCTAGATTTAGTGCATACTGATGCAGCAGGGCATAAACACAAGCAGACATTGCTTGCCACCGATATGCTATCACGGGGTGAAAAAAAACTATTAGTTATGGCACTTCGCTTATCGCAGTTGCCGTTACTCAATCAGGTCGATAAAGTACCCTTGGTATTGGTGGACGATATCACAGCGGAATTGGATAATGACGCGCTTATGTTGCTATTAACTGGCTTACAACAAGTGAATTCACAGCTGTTTATCACCAGTCTTACCCAAGATATCGTCGAGAGTATTCAAAAGATTTGGCAGGATAATGTTAAACTGTTTCACGTGGAACAGGGAAGTATTAGACAATTATCACTTGAAGCAAAAGCTATTCAAAACGACCTATAAAAACCAATAACATTTTTAGGTGACTAAGGTTAGATGATTAAGTATTTTTTCAAACTGATGTAACTTAAACCCTCTCTTTTCTAGCTCAGCTAAATCACTATTTTGCCTCTCATAAGCAGGGATATTCAGTGACTTTTCCCCTAAAATTTGCTACAATAAACCCTTTATTTTTCGCCAAAAAACTAAGAAAAAAATCAAAGATTTTGACCATAAAATCGAGTATGTTCTGACGTTTTTGCCATGCAAAACTTATGGAGTCATCATGACTGATACATCTGCGAATGTAGCCGATCAGACACAACAATCTATTACCCAATCAAGTCATCAAGAAAATAAAGCCTATGGTTCTGACAGTATCCGCGTACTTCGTGGCTTAGAAGCCGTCCGTGTACGCCCTGGTATGTACATTGGCGACACCGACGATGGCACAGGTTTGCATCATATGGTGTTTGAAGTGGTAGATAACGCCATTGATGAAGCCTTGGCGGGTCACTGTGATCAAATTGACATCATCATCCACGAAGATGAATCGGTCAGCGTCAAAGACAATGGACGCGGTATTCCTGTCGATATTCACCCAGAAGAAGGGGTGTCAGCCGCGCAGGTTATTATGACGGTCCTGCATGCGGGCGGTAAATTTGACGACAACAGTTATAAAGTATCAGGTGGTTTGCACGGTGTTGGTGTGTCAGTGGTTAATGCCTTATCAAAAAAACTGGTGCTCGATATCTGGCGTGATGGCTACCACTATAGCCAAACGTATGCCGATGGTGAGCCCGTAACCCCTATTGAGCAGCTTGAAGCCACCCAGCAAACAGGTACACAAGTGCGTTTTTATCCAAGCGATGATATTTTTACAGGCACGATTTTTGATTTTGAAATTCTTGCCAAGCGTTTACGCGAATTGTCGTTTTTAAACTCGGGTGTGCGCATCGTATTGACGGATGAGCGCGATGACAAACGCCATGAGTTTGAACACGTTGGCGGTCTATCTGAGTTCGTTCATTACATCAATGCAGGCAAAACTGGGCTAAATGAGGTGTTTCATTTTACCAGTGAAGAAAATGACGGTATCAGCGTCGAAGTGGCATTGCAATGGACAGATAGCTACAACGAAAAAGTATTATGCTTTACCAACAATATCCCGCAAAAAGATGGCGGTACCCATCTTTCTGGTTTTCGTTCGGCATTAACACGCTGCCTAAATAGCTATATGGATAGCGAAAACTTGATGAAAAAAGAAAAAGTTGCGGTAACAGGTGACGATGCGCGGGAAGGTTTAACCGCGATTATTTCTGTCAAAGTACCTGACCCAAAATTCTCAAGCCAAACCAAAGACAAACTGGTATCAAGTGAAGTCAAACCCGCGGTTGAATCAGCCATGCACGATAAGTTTAGCGCTTACTTGCTTGAAAATCCCAATGCTGCCAAAGGGATTGCTGGTAAAATAATCGATGCCGCCCGTGCGCGAGAAGCGGCGCGTAAAGCTCGTGAAATGACTCGCCGTAAAACGACACTTGATATCGCAGGTCTGCCAGGCAAACTTGCTGATTGCCAAGAAAAAGACCCTGCGATGTCAGAGCTGTACATTGTGGAAGGGGACTCGGCAGGCGGTTCTGCCAAACAAGGGCGTAACCGTAAGATGCAGGCGATTTTGCCGCTGAAAGGTAAAATTCTAAACGTAGAACGTGCGCGTTTTGATAAGATGCTATCGTCGCAAGAAGTGGGTACCTTGATTACCGCATTGGGTACAGGCATCGGGCCTGATGAGTACAATCCTGATAAATTACGCTATCACAAAATTATCATCATGACCGATGCGGACGTGGATGGTTCACATATTCGCACCTTGCTGCTGACATTCTTTTTCCGTCAAACCCCAGAGCTATTAGAACGTGGTCATATTTATATTGCGCAGCCACCGCTGTACAAAGTGAAAAAAGGTCGTCAAGAATTGTATGTCAAAGACGATGAAGCGTTAAAGGCCTATTTGTTGTCGTCAACCATTGACGATACCCAGTTGCATTTGAGTGAAGGTACGCCTGCGGTCACAGGCCAAGCGCTAGAAACCTTGCTCAATGATTATAACCAAACTCAGACCATCAAAAACCGTTTGCAAATCAAATATCCAAGCGCCGTATTGGATGCGTTGGCAATCACCAGCAAGCTTAGCATACCGATGATTGAAGATGAAGCGCAAATGCGAAATTGGGTAGAAGCGTTAGCGCAGAATTTAGCAGTGACGGCAGACGGATTAGACCCACAAATTGAATTAGAGTCCTTTAGCAAACAAGAAGGCGATCATCAAAAAACCTATTATCTACCGCGCGTGACGATTTTTATCCATCAGTTGCCACACGCATACTTGTTAGATACCGCATTTATTGGTTCAGGTGAGTATAGCCGTTTGCATCGCTTGACCAGCCAGTGGAAAGACATGTTGTCAGATACCGCTTATATCGCTAAAGGTGATAAAAAACTGCCGATCAAAGACATGGGTTATCTATGGCAATTTATCATGAGTGATGCGCGCCGTGGTTTAGCGATTCAGCGTTATAAAGGGTTGGGCGAGATGAATGCTGACCAATTGTGGGAAACCACGATGGATCCAGAAAACCGCCATATGCTAAAAGTCACCATTGAAGATGCGATTGCTGCTGACCATTTGTTCTCGTGTCTGATGGGGGATGATGTAGAGCCGCGTCGTGCCTTTATTGAGGAGAACGCGTTAACGGTGACTAACTTAGATATTTAACCCAATTTTAGAGTCGTGTTTTAATACAATGGAAACCACCTTATGTTGTAATAAGGTGGTTTTATTTGAGCTTGAATTTTTAAAAGAGATATCACATGATTGCTTTATTACTGCTAGCGATAGCCTTATCGATGGATGCCTTTGCTGTGGCGATTGGACTCGGTGCCAAACACCGCCAAGATACGACCAAAATTGCACTTATGGCAGGCGTATATTTTGGCGTCTTTCAAGGCTTAATGCCATTGATTGGTTATCTCGGTGGACGTTCAATCTTAGGATTTATCGCAAATTGGGCGCCTTGGATCGCGTGCATTATTTTAGTCGGGCTTGGTGGAAAAATGCTGTATGAAGCCTTATCTAGCGATGATGAAGATGCCACATCACAAGAAACAACGCCTCATAATGTTGCTTTAGACATCGCTAATGATGCCAATGTCGCTATCACCCATAAAACCATGACTACTTTAGCGATTGCAACCAGTATTGATGCAATGGCAGCCGGATTTACCTTAAATTTAATCCCAGTCAATCCTTATGTATCCTGTGCAGTAATTGCGATAGTAACAGGGATTTTTAGCTTTATTGGCGTATTTATGGGCAAGCAATCAGGCACGTGGCTAAAGAGTAAGGCTGAAATTTTTGGTGGGCTAGTGTTAATCGGTATTGGCATCAAAATGGTAATTTAATAGACCAGCTTATTTGTCTTTGATTTTAATGGTTTAAATAAAAAAGACTTTCAAATTAATGAAAGTCTTTTTTATTGTTAAGCTAACTTAATCGAAAGATTAACGTTCAATACGATACCAGGCATCACGTGCTGCTAGGCGAGCTTGGTCCCAAGTCAAACGTGAATTACCTTTGAATTGTTCCCAATCATTGCGTAAATCATTTTCAACACTTTCAAACTCATTAGCAGTATTAAAATGATGACGTGCACGGTAACCATAATCATACGCTGAGCGATAGTCAGTATCGTAATCATAGCCTTGGCTATAGTAAGTCGTCGTATTGTAGTTATTGCGCCAGTAGGTATCTTCTTCAGTATTACCTTCAAGCGTATTTGCTACAGCGTTACCCGTGGCTGCGCCTGCTACAGCACCAATTGCACCACCCACCACTGAACCTACGGGACCACCTACTGCACCAATTGCTGCGCCTGTAGCAGCACCGGCTGCCATACCTGTACCACTGGCAACAGGGTTAGCTTCTTTACGCTGTTCACCTGCTTCAGTTGGATTAACTGCTTCACCGACTTCATGACCTGCTGCACCGCCGGCTACAGCGCCAATCGCGCCACCCACTAAGGTACCAACAGGACCCGCTACTGAACCAACGGCTGCACCGGCTGCGGCGCCACCTAGTGCTCCAGAACCACTGGCAACTGGATGAGGTTTTTCGTAAGCATCTTCAGCGGTGGTAGGGTTGACTGCTTCACCGACTTCATGACCTGCTGCGCTACCCGCTACAGCGCCAATAGCACCACCCACTAAGGTACCAACAGGACCGGCTACTGAACCAACGGCTGCACCTGCTGCGGCACCACCTAAAGCGCCTGTACCAGTAGCAACAGGATGACCTTTTTCTTCACCTTCTGCATAGCCATCCACTGTACGTAAACGTGGTGAATATTCCTGACCAGAAATACGAGCATCTGTTCTATCCCAACCATCACGAATCGCTTCTTTGGCATCTTGCCATGCAAGACGTGAACTACCTTTTACTTCATGCCAACTACGTTCAAGATCCGATTCTACACTGTCAAACGTGGTACCGGCTGGGTATTTTGCGCGGTTTGCATAGCCGACGGCATAAGCTGGTTGATAGTCAGTGGTATAATCATAACCATCTTTATAGTAGGTTGTTTGTGAATAGGTATCGTTCCAATAAGTATCTTCGATAGTTGGATCAATCGCTTCACCTGCGGCATGACCTGCAGCACCACCAGCAATTGCACCAATTGCGCCGCCGATTAACATACCTAATGGACCACCAATAGCACCGATAGCTGCACCTGCAGCAGCACCACCCATACCGCCTACTGCAGTACCGATTGGATGTGAGCCTGGTTCACCAGTGATAGGGTCGCGGTTTAAGTCTGAATTATTAATATTATCTACCATGATTGTATCCTCATTTGAAGTTTTTTTATCCAAGCCATACTAGTATTTAGAAAAAATTTTTAATACGGCTGTTATTTTTATTGTCGAAAAACGATTAAACGTGACGTTAAATTAAAATCAATTAAAATCAATTTTTCGTAAAACCGTTTCCGGTTATTACTGTTTCATAATAATAAATTTTTGCGTCTAATCTGTAGCAGTATGAGCAATTTTTTCGTAGAGTTTGGTAAACCTAAAGCCTATTAGATGATGTTTGTGTAACAAAGATAATCAATTGGTGAAAGAGATACAAAAAAACGCAAGTAAAGACTGTTTATCAGAGAAATTTTTTAAGAAAAATTTTTACTTAAAACATTCATATAGCTATTCTTCACCCTATAAAAATCAGCAAATAAAGCCATTAATTGATACAATAACCAACCATGAATTTTTGAAACCTTTTAGCATCGGTTCAGTTAAGCTATTTACCTAA
Source organism: Moraxella sp. 179-F 1C4 NHS (assembly GCF_045370505.1). NCBI lineage: Bacteria > Pseudomonadati > Pseudomonadota > Gammaproteobacteria > Moraxellales > Moraxellaceae > Moraxella > Moraxella sp. 179-F 1C4 NHS. The sequence goes on from NZ_JBIQEC010000008.1 coordinate 86,203, forward strand.
ATTTAAAGAGGCTTGTATGTCAACATCCAACAACTCAATCAAACAAGACCGTATTTTGGTATTGGATTATGGTTCACAGTACAGTCAACTGATTGCGCGCCGCGTGCGTGAAGCAGGGGTATTCTGTGAAATGTACCCATACGATATTGACGCACAGCGTATCCGCGACTTTGGTGCAAAAGGGGTTATTTTATCGGGCGGTCCAGAAAGCGTGTATGCAGAAAATAGCCCAAAAATTAATGACGCCGTATTTGATATCAATGTGCCTGTGCTAGGCATTTGCTATGGTATGCAAGCGATGGCAGACCGTTTCGGTGGCAAGATTGAAGCCAGTAGCCACCAAGAATTTGGCGCTGCTATCATTGAAAAAACCGCTCAAGATAGCTTTTTTAAAGGCATTGAAGATGAGCCTAACAAATTACACGTTTGGATGAGTCATGGCGATAAAGTCGTTGAGTTACCTGCAGGCTTTGAAGTGACTGCCAGAACCCCAAGCTGCCCAATTGCTGCGATGGCAAATGAAAGCAAGCATTATTATGGGGTGCAGTTTCATCCAGAAGTGACCCATACGCTGCAAGGTGAAGCATTGATTAGCCGATTTGTGCACCAAATCTGTGGCTGTGCCAATGCGTGGACGCCTGACAATATCATTGAGATGCGTGTGGCGCAGTTAAAAGAACAAATTGGCGATGAGCAAGTATTGTTGGGACTTTCGGGCGGCGTAGATAGCTCGGTGGTAGCCGCACTGCTTCACAAAGCGATTGGTGAGCAGCTAACCTGTGTGTTTGTTGATAATGGTTTGTTACGGCTCCATGAAGGTGACCAAGTGATGCAAATCTTTGCTGAAAACATGGGCGTTAAAGTCATTCGCGTCGATGCTGAGGAACGTTTTTTGACTGCATTAGCCGGCGTTAGCGATCCAGAAGCCAAACGTAAAATCATTGGCAAAACCTTTATCGATGTGTTTGCCGATACCGCACGTGAACTGTCGGCTGAGGGCAAAGGTATTCAATTCTTGGCACAAGGGACCATTTACCCCGATGTCATTGAATCTGCAAAAAGTCACCAAGGCAAAGCGCATGTAATCAAGTCTCACCACAATGTCGGTGGCTTGCCAGACGATTTGCAGTTCAAACTCATTGAACCCTTACGTGACTTGTTTAAAGATGAGGTGCGTAAGCTCGGTGTGACATTAGGGCTACCTGAAAAAATGATTTATCGTCATCCTTTCCCAGGTCCAGGGCTAGGCGTGCGTATCTTAGGTGAAGTGAAAAAAGAATATGCCGATATTTTGCGTCAAGCCGATGCCATCTTTATGCAAGAGTTGGAAAAATCTGGTTGGTATGATAAAACCGCACAAGCGTTTGCCGTGTTCCAACCGGTAAAATCAGTGGGCGTGGTCGGTGATGGTCGCCGCTATGCGTGGGTGATTGCGTTACGGGCGGTTGAAACCATCGACTTTATGACAGCGCGTTTTGCCCATTTGCCGTATGATTTGATTGAAACAGTGTCCAATCGCATCATGAATGAAATCAAAGAAGTATCACGTGTGACCTACGATATCTCAAGTAAGCCACCAGCGACCATTGAATGGGAATAAAGCGACTAAAAAAGCTCATAAAAAAAGGCGATTAATTATCGCCTTTTTTATGGGTTTAACCCACGACCGATAGCGTTATCGAGTATTGCTTTGACGTATCGCCAAAATAATCATTACCAATAAAATGCTAAAAAACCCCAAGGATAATTCTGGGATGCTAAAGCCTAAAAACGTCCAGTCAATCACCGCACACTCGCCAGAACCTTTAAATACTTCTTTCAACACTTGGGCAATCGGCAACGTATCCATCCAATAGTCTAACCCAGGACCACATGAGGGGACTTGGTCAGGTGGCAAATGTTGTATCCATACATGGCGAATCGCCACAGCAATTGACCACAAAATGCCGAGCAGCGCGCCAGACATCAACAAAATCTTTGCCCAAGCTTGTTTTGGATTGAGCAAAAAGGCGATAAATGCAAAAACCCCCATCACAATCAAACCCACTCGCTGAAAGATACACAGCGGACACGGGTCTAATTTTACCACCCCTTGCAAATAAAAATAGGCGAAACTCATGCCTATAATGCTGGCTAACGTCAATAGTCCTGTCAGTCCCCGATAACTTAACAAGCTGTGGGTCAATGAAGCATCACGCATAAAAAAACCATCAAACAATTTAGTGAAAAAAAATAAGCCAAACCATAGCGCTTAGAATTTTAGAAATTTAACCCTATAAAATAATCAGCGCAACGATACCTGCTAACTGGCACCTGATTACTAGCACCTACTAACTAGCGAAACTGACCCACATACGCATAAAAATCTTGTGTGTCATTCTGCTCAATATCGGCTTGCTCACGCACAGAATCTTTGGCAAGCTGCTCAAAGTAAGTCATTTGCTCAGGGACCAATCCTTGATGTCTTAAGCGATTGGCATGCATTTGCGCCAGTGACTTACCAAACTGCCAGCTACTATCAAAGCGTTCAGTATCGGCTAATACTTGCGCTGATAGGGTATTGTCGGGATTTTGCGCTTTTGCCATCATCGATTGCCACGCGTTGCGGTAATCATTGCTACCATAAGTGACATCCATGAGTTCTGATAGCTTACGCATACCTAGCAAATGCTGTAGTAGCCAGTCTTTAAATGCGACTTGCCCGGCCATTGTATCAATCATTAAGTTTGGCTCGCGCCCTTGATTGACGATTTTTTCTTGGTTTTGAGCAAGTAGGGCATCTTCATCGGGCAATAAGTCAGGACTGTCCAGCAATAGACAGTACAATGCTAAAATTTCCATAAAACAGGCGGTATTTAAGCTGATACCGATTTCGCTGTACGGATCTAAGTCAATCGCTCGCAGTTCCACATAAGCGATACCGCGTTTGGCTAAGGCATCACTGGGGTTTTCACCAGGTTGGGTTATTTGTTTGGGTCGAATCGGGCTGTAGTACTCGTTCTCAATCTGTAAAATATGGTCATTGATTTGAATGGGATAGCCATTGTCATCATCAAGTCCCAACGCGGTAAAATTAGGATGGGGCGTGTGGATGGCATTACGCAAACCTGCGACATATTCATCAAGGCTGTTGTAGCGGATATCTAAATCATCTTGTACGCTATTTTGGTAACCCAGTTTCCCCATACGCAGAGAGGTAGCGTTGGGTAAATAGTAAGTTGATGCGTTCATTGGCTTTAGCGGATGCTCGCGACCCTTTAAAAAACACGCGCACACGGCAGGACTTGCACCAACCAAGTACAGTACCATACCACTTAGACGCTTGAAGTTACGAATCAGACCCAAATATTTTTCATTTTTAAAGTCAGTTAATGGCTGGGTATCACCTAACTGCTGTTGCCAAGCGGTGAATAAATTATCCCCAAACGATAAATTATAATGCAATCCAGCAATGGTCTGCATACGGCGACCATAGCGAATACCCAAACCGTGACGATAGAGGGTTTTTAGTCTACCTGAGTTTGAGGTGCCATAGTCTGCCAGCAAAATATCTTCATCGTCCGAAATCATACAAGGCATCGACATCGACCAAAACAGCTCGTCATCGGTCAAAGCATTTTGTACCACAATATGCAAATCACGCAGCATATCAAGCGCTTCTTTCACCGTGGGTTTTGGCTCAGTAATTAGCTCTAACAAGCTTTCGGCATAGTCAGTAGTAATAAAAGGGTGAGTGAGTTTTGAGCCGAGCTTGGCAGGGTGTGGGGTAGTGGCAATATATCCCTCAGGGCTCATACGTAAGCCTTCTTTTTCAATACCCCGAAGCATGCCATGAATGTTTTCAGCGGTCAGCCAAGTAGGTAGCTGCAAAGAAGTACAAGTTTGAGGCGCTTGGGTCATAGTTATCCTAATATTATTTTTAATTGTGTGAAATTATGCCACCAAATTTAGGCAAACACTATCAAAATATCGTGATGACGAAATTACCAATTGCGATATTCGCCAAACGTAAAAAACCCACAGTAAATACCGTGGGTATGATAAAAACTATCGTATTACTCGATTAACTGGTAATTTTTACTTGACATCTGTCACTTGTAATTAAGAGCAAGGCATTAAGAGAAATCCAATTCAGTCTCAAACCCTTTTAATTCATGACGCGCCATGGCTAAGTTTGATTTTTGACGATCAAGTACTAGGTACAAGAATAGGTTTTCGTTACGGACTAGCGGACGGATTAAGTGATATTGTTTACTTAATGTGATTAGGATGTCTTCGATATTATCATTAAGGTTTAAAGCTTTAGAAGCTTTACGTTTTGCACGTACTACTTCAGTGTTTCCCGCTGCTGCAACTTCAAGGTCGATACCATTACCCGTTGTGGCAAGGGCTAGACCTGATTCGCTGTCAACCAATGCAGCTGCAATAAAACCATCGATGTTATTGAGTGAATCTAAAGATAATTTAGCCATGATAAGCTCCTTGGTATTATTAAATTAATAATAAAGATTGCTTAATAATCATTGCTTAGCTAACAAACTTAAATCATTAACACATTTAACGTTAAGTAATTAACAAGAATAAATTAATGTCAACCTATATTAGGGTACTTGATGATAACACTTAGGTGTTATTACGCTGTAGATCACACCATTATTATGGATAAAGGCTAACGATACAAATAAAATCTGATAAACGCTAAAAAAATGTAGATGATTTTGTTCGAAAGTAACCAATAACGGAAAGGCTAAACTTAATCATGACTGACTATATTTAAGGCAAAGCTCTTTCATCATCAAACAAACTAAACAAGCCAAGCAAACAAACCAGGTCAAATTAGATAGAAAATGACGAACCACAACCACAAGTCGTGGTGGCGTTTGGATTGTTGACGGTAAAACGCGAGCCTTCTAATCCTTCCACATAATCAATGGTTGAGCCATGTAGGTATTGGTAGCTCAAACTATCCACGACCAATGCTACATCATCGTTACTAAAGGTAGCATCATCATCGCCCAAGTTTTCTTCAAAATTAAAACCATACGAAAAACCCGAACAGCCACCACCCGTCACATATACTCGCAGCATCAAGTCGTTATTGCCTTCTGAATCACGTAGGTTACGCACTTTTTTAGCAGCATTATCGGTTAAAGTCATGCCATCAACCATACTATCAGTTACGGTATCGCTCATCGGGGGTATTCCTTATAAAAACTTTTTTATTATTATGGGGTGCTTGCTTTATACTATCAAGAATTTTTCCCATTTAATTTTAGTCAAATTTTTTGAGTTTTGAGCCGATTATGATAGAACTAAAAGATGCCAGTATTCGCCGTGATGGGCGGGTATTATTTAAAGATGTTAATTTGCAAATCCATCCAGGTTGGAAAATCGGGTTAACAGGCAACAATGGCACAGGTAAATCCAGTTTTTTTGCGACGCTATTGACCCAAAAGGGCGAAGGCGAATTGGCACTCGACACAGGCAGTCTATCGGTTCCAAACAGTTGGCAAATCGGTCATATGGCGCAAGAGATTGAAAGTACTGACCAATCGGCAATAGATTTTGTGCTCAGTGGCGACAAAGAATACTTTGAGCTGCAAGATAAGATTAACCACCCGGATACCTTGTCAGAAGATGAGCTTGCCCATGTGCACGCCCGCTTTGATGATATCCATGCTTATAGTATCCCTGCAAAAGCGTCCCAAATCATGACAGGACTTGGCTTTAATGTCGCCCAAGAAAGCCAACCTGTGAGTAGTTTTTCAGGGGGCTGGCGTATGCGCCTAAACCTTGCCAAAACATTAATGAGCCGAGCGGATTTATTGTTGCTTGATGAACCGACCAATCACTTGGATTTAGATGCCATCTTGTGGCTTGAAGAATGGCTCAAAGCCTATGACGGCACGTTACTCATGATTTCGCATGACCAAGCGTTTTTGGATAATGTGGTGAGCAATATCTTGCACATTGAAAACCAACAAATGACCCTTTATACAGGCAATTACAGTACCTTTGTGCGTACCCGTAGTGAGCGCTTAGCCCAGCAGCAGCAACAGTTTGAAAAACAACAAGAAACCCGCGCCCACCTTGAAGATTTTATCCGCCGTTTTAAAGCCAAGGCCTCCAAAGCCAAACAAGCGCAAGCCCGTGTCAAACAGCTGGAACGGATGACTGAATTGGCGCCCATCATGGCCGACAATCCGTTTCAATTTCGGTTCAAATCCCCTGTGCAATTAACATCGCCATTATTGGTGCTAGATAATGCCAGTGTCGGCTACAACGGTGTAGCACTCATCGAGAACATTCGCCTACAAATTACCCCTGACAGCCGCATCGGTCTGCTAGGGATGAATGGCGCAGGCAAATCAACGGTCATTAAAGGCTTGGTGGGTGAGTTGCCTACCTTGTCTGGGACGCGTAAAGCCGCGGATAGTTTGGTACTAGGGTATTTTAACCAACACCAAATGGATAGCCTCGATGGCGAAGCATCACCCATGTTGATGCTACAGCGTCTCGCAGGCAAAACCTCAGACGCTGATTTACGCGCGTTTTTAGGGAGTTTTGACTTTCGCGGTGAGCGCATTGATACCAAAAGCAAGTTGTTCTCTGGCGGCGAGCGGGCAAGACTCACCCTTGCGCTCATCGTATGGCAGCGTCCCAATGTTTTGGTATTAGACGAGCCGACCAACCACCTAGATTTGGAGATGCGGCAAGCATTGAGCATGGCCTTACAAGAATTTGAAGGGGCAGTCATTCTGGTGTCACATGACCGAGAAATGATAGCGAATGTTTGCGATGAGCTATATTTGGTGCATGACGGGCAATGTAATATCTTTGACAATGACATCGCTCATTATAGTCAGTGGTTATCACAGACCCGTAAACAGCAAGCCAAACAAGCGAACGACAATAAAAAGCTCGAAGACAAAAAATTAGCCGACCATAAAACAGATGTTTCACGTGAAACGTCTAGCGTAACTAATGCATTATCCAAAGAAGAACAACGCAAAAAATCCGCTGAACAGCGTAAACTCACCGCGCCCATCCGTAAAAAAATCGAAAACGAGGAAAAACAACTAGAAAAATTCATGGCGCAGCTAGGTGAAATTGAAGAAAAGCTGGGTGATACAGGTCTGTATGAGGATAGCCGAAAAGCCGATTTGTTAACGTTGCTCGATGAGCAGACGGCATTAAAAAGTGACATTGAAGCAGTCGAAGAGCAGGTGATGAATTTAATGATGGCACTTGAAGAGATGGAAAATAATTTTAACTAGCCAATAAAAAAGACAGCCTAGACTGTCTTTTTTTATTTAATCAAACATTATTTTGCATCAGCAAAGTATTTTTGTAAATCATCATTACCACCGATGTGTTTGCCACCGATAAACACCTGTGGGGTGGTTTCACGACCAGTAATGGCTCGCACTGAGGTAATACTGGCATCTTTACCAAGTACAATTTCTTCAAACTGAAAGCCTTTTTGTGTTAACGTTTCTTTGGCTTTGGCACAATGTGGGCAACCAGGCTTGGTAAAAATTGAGACAGAGGGTTTGTCTTGCCAGTTTGGGTCAATGTATTTAATCATGGTATCAGCATCTGATACTTCGTATGGGTCATCACTACCGCTGTCTTGGGGTTCGTCAAAGATTTTGACGATTTTGCCATCATCGACCAGCATCGAATAACGCCATGAACGTTTGCCAAACCCAATCGCTGAGTCATCAATTAAGCGTCCCATCGCTTCAGTAAACTCACCGTTACCATCTGGCATCACGGTCACATTGCTACAGTCTTGGTCTTTTGCCCAAGCATTCATAACAAAGGTATCGTTGACCGAGACACACACGATGTCATCAACGCCTAGTTTGGCAAATTCAGTTGCCAATTCATTGTAACGCGGTAAATGCAGTGATGAACACGTTGGTGTAAACGCCCCTGGTAAGGCGAATAATACGACTTTTTTGCCCTTAAATAATTCATCCGTACTAACATCTACCCATTTGCCTTGCTGCTGGGTATGAAAAGTCACGCTTGGCACTTGTTTGCCAATCATATCGCTAAACGCAATGTCCTACTCCTTATTATCGTAAATTGTTATACTACATTTTTTAGTAAATGACCTATTTGCTTAATCATTATACAAACAAATAAGGTAAAAAACTGTAATCAGCGTTATCAAAAAGTTAATCATTTTAATTAATATTTTGAATCATAATGAAATATATGATTTATTTTATACAATTATCTTTTGAGTAAATATTGGGTCGATTGTTAAAAATTGACAAAATCAGTTATGATAGGGCAGATTTTTTAGATTTTATTCAACAAATTTGATAAGGAAAACCTCATGCCATCATTTGACGTGGTTTCAGAATTACAGTTATTTGAAGTTAAACATGCGGTGCAAAATACCGAGAAAGAAATCGCCACCCGTTTTGACTTTAAAGGCAGCGATATTAAAGTCGAACTCAATGAGAAAGACAAAAAAATCACCATCACCGCAGACAATGAGTTGCAGATGGAAAACGTGTATGCCATGCTTGAGAAAAACATGATTAAACGTGGGGTGGATTTGCAGTCGCTCGACCCACAGGATAATCAAGGCTCGGGCAAACAAATGAAAAAGGTGGTCAATCTCAAAGATGGACTTGATGGCGATACCGCCAAAAAAATCAGTAAGGCATTAAAAGAGTCGGATTTGAAAGTATCGGCAGCGATTCAAGGCGATAAAGTACGAGTCAATGATAAGAAAAAAGACACGCTACAGCAAGCGATGGCGTTTTTGAAAGAAAAGCAATTTGGTGTGCCCCTGCAATTTAATAATTTTAAGGACTAACACCCGAAAATTAGTACAAAACAACTAGCATAAAAAAAGCCCTCGTCTCAAACAGGGCTTTTATTTTTACAGTTTGCTATTAAAGACTTTCTTTTGTACTCGGCAATCTATCGAGTGCGCGTTCATCATATTCCACCGCCATCCGCAGCGCACGAGCAAAGGCTTTAAACGTACTTTCAATTTGGTGATGGCTGTTTTTGCCTTTCAAGTTATCCAAATGAATAGTTATCATGGCATGATTGACAAAGCCATAAAAAAATTCACTGAACAAATCCACATCAAACCCACCAATCATCGCACGAGTAAACGGGATATCCATGTGCAGTCCAGGGCGACCTGAAATATCCACTACCGCACGGCTAAGGCTTTCATCAAGTGGGGCATAAAAATGTCCATAACGCACGATGCCTTTTTTATCGCCAATCGCTTGTTTGAAGGCTTGACCTAGCGTAATACCGACATCTTCGACGCTATGATGGTCGTCAATGTGGGTGTCGCCGTTACAGGTAATATCCATGTCAATTAAGCCATGACGTTTGATTTGGTCAAGCATATGGTCAAGAAATGGCACACCCGTGTCAATGCTGCCTTGACCGGTACCGTCAAGGTTGATAGATACGGTGATTTGGGTTTCGGCAGTATTTCGTGTGACGGTGGCGATACGTGATGGGCGAGTGGTCATGGTTTTCCCTTACAGTTAAAAATCACAGTCTTTTATGTTCAGCATCTTTTTCACGTTGTTTGACAACTTTACGTACTTTATCACGCGCACGGTCTTGTTTGAGCTTGGATAGATAATCCACAAAAACTTTACCATTTAAGTGGTCAATTTCATGTTGGATACATACGGCAAGTAGGCCTTGTGCTTCTTCAACAAACGGGTTGCCCTGCGCGTCGACAGCCTCAATTCTGACATATTTGGGTCTATCGACTTTGTCATAATACTCTGGCACAGACAAACACCCTTCTTCGTAGCTATATAATTCATCGGCTAATGGGGTGATAACAGGGTTGATAAACACCCGAGGCTGACTGCCATCTTCAGATAAGTCCATCACCACCAATTGAATGTGCTCATCCACTTGCGTTGCCGCCAGACCTATACCCTTGGCGGCATACATGGTTTCGAACATATCATCAATCAAGGATTTTAGATCATCATCAAAGTGGGTAACGGGCTTGGCAAGGGTACGAAGCCTCGGGTCTGGGTAGTTTAAAATAGTACGTAAAGCCATAATGGGTCAACTTTTAATTTGGTTAATCTGGCAAAAATTCTCTAAAAAAATTGGCATAGGGTAACGCAAACGCTAAAGTTTGGCTACTATAACCTATATATAGGTGCAATCCAATCGCTTCACAATAGCAAATAATCAATGATAATCATTGAGTGATTAAAATCCACCAAAACCAATTATTTAAAAAAACTATTTAAAGAGAATCAAAGAGAAAATTTATGAAGCTCCAATAATTTTATGCTATGCTAACCAAAATTTACATAGTGCAAATTATGGGTGATTTTGCGACACATAACACAACATTCGGCTATGATTTTTATAAGTGATGGTAAAGCATATGCCATTTTAAAGCGTTAAGCCGTTGACCTTGAGTATTGGGCTATGACAAACTATAACACCACGACAATGAAAAAATTATCCTTCGCTTTGTTGGCAACCCTTGGTATGACAGTGACTTCGCTAGCCGCTGCTAATAATCCGCCGCCTCGTATCAAAGCCGATGCGCCCAACCGTTATGTGGTAAAAAAAGGTGATACGCTTTGGGATATCTCCGGTAAATTTTTAGAAAGTCCTTGGCGCTGGAAAGAAATTTGGGCGACCAATAAGCAGATTCGTAATCCGCATCTGATTTATCCAAAAGATGTGATTATCTTATGTGTGATTAAAGGGCAAAAATTGGTCGGTGTAGACACGGGGGAAGGCTGTGCAGGCATTGAAAAAGCCATGAGCGCGCCAACCACTACAACCACGGTGGTGAGTGCCGCAGGTAGTATCCCTGCGATTCCTTTGACTGCCATTGAAACATGGCTTGAACGCAATATCATCGTATCGCCTGATGATTTTAAAAATACCCCCTATGTCCTTGCTTCAAAAGATAAAAACATTATCACAGGTGTCGGTAACAAAATCTATGCCAAAGGCGTACCACTCATTGTGGGACAACGCTATGGTGTGTATCGTGAGGGCGAACCGTATGTTGACCCAACCACCCGTAAAGTCATCGGTCTTGAAGTCACCCAAGTTGCCGCAGGTATCGTCACTAGCGTAGCATCAAACGGTGTTTCTAGTATCGAGCTTAAAAAATCGTATGGTCAAGAAGTGCGCGAAGGTGACCGTGTGTTTGTCGAAGTCGGTCAGTACTTGCCACCCGCTTTTTATCCAAAACCTGCCAGCGTTACCCGTGGCGGTCGCGTGATTCGTATTTTAAACTCAATTAGTAGTGCCGGTCGAGATGGGGTGATTGCCATTAATTTGGGCACCAGCCAAGGCGCTGAGCCAGGCGATGTGCTGACGGTTTATCAAAAAGGCGCTTTAGTCTTGGACGACTATGCATCCGTGAAAGGTGGGGCAGTAAGGTTGCCAAGTGAGCAAATCGGTCATGTGATGGTATTTAAAGCATTTAACGATATTAGCTACGCTTATGTACTCGATGCTGAATCACCAATTCATGAGCAAGATTTCTTATTGCCTGCGGTCGGCAACTAGCGCTTTCGCTTACCTTTGCTTGCTTGCCCTTGCTTATGCTTGATTAGTAAGCGATTGTTCAAAAGCCAGTCACCTTGACTGGCTTTGCTGTCTTTAAAGTTTTTATGGTGAGAAAAATTTATAATAGCAAACATTCATAAGCCCTATACATGCTCAAGGAATATACGTGATGCAGGATTATCAGCCTAACCTAAACCCGGCAGAGCAGGCTGCCTTATTGTTATGGCATTTAGTGAACTTATCGGTACCTGTTTATAATAAGCTTGTAGCGCGTTTTGGTAGCGCTGAACAAGCGATTCAAGCCAAGTTGGCAGATTGGCAAGCGCTGGGCTTGCATGATAATCACCATAAACGCTTTGCTGAGTTTATCAGCGCCAGTCGAACCAGCCAATTTTTGCATGATACGCTATTAGAACTATCACAAGGGCAGTATGGTGTGGTGTTTGATAATGACCCTTTATATCCGAATCAGTTAAAAAACATCTATGACCCACCCCCTTTGCTATTGTATCAAGGCAACTTATCTGCCTTGAGCCAACCACAATTGGCGATTGTTGGAAGCCGTAAACCTAGCCCACACGCCGAAAAAATTGCCTTTGATATGGCGCAATATTTGGCGCACGAAGGCTTATGGATCACCAGTGGCATGGCAGAAGGCATTGATAAACAAGCGCATTTAGGTGCGTTAAGTCTACAGATGACGGACACACAAGGTGGTACTATTGCGGTACTGGGCAATGGTATTAAACATTGTTATCCAAAAAATCACGCCAGCCTTAAAGCCCATATTATTGCGTCAGGTGGCTGCGTCATTAGTGAATTATTGCCCGATATGCCGAGCAATCGCTACCATTTTCCAAGGCGCAATCGTCTCGTCGCTGGGCTAAGTTTAGCAACTTTGGTTGTAGAAGCGGCTGCCAAAAGCGGCTCGCTCATCACTGCCAGAGAAGCCAACGAGCAAGGCAAACAAGTCTTTGCTATTCCTAGTCATATTGAAAACCTCAACGCCAAAGGTTGCCACCAATTGATTCGTGAGGGTGCGACCTTGGTCGATCATCCATCACAAATTTTGGAAGATTTATCAATTTTTAAATCACCGATTGTCAAAGCCACCGAGGTTGAACCAGCGCCAATAGTTGCACAGTCAGTCATCAGTAGTCCTCAATTACTGTCCGAATCAGCACCGAACACCCAGCCGCACCAAGCGCCATTGGCGATGGATGTGGTGCCGCATTTGCAGACACTACTTAATCAACTCGATTGGGTCGGGCAAGATTTAGACAGCTTGGTCGATAAGACCCGCACCGATATTGCGACCCTCATGGGCTGGCTGATCGAGCTTGAACTCATGGGACTGGTGATGCAGCGCGGCGGTCTATATATGCGCTGCCGCCCTTAATTTTGATAAGCGATGAGCAAAAAAAACTACAAAATAATCGAGGTATATAATGCAATTTAATGACACCCAGCTCGATGCAGTTCAGCAATTTTTACAAGCCGGCAATCTGCTCGCTTATCCAACCGAAGCGGTGTGGGGAATCGGCTGTGATCCATTTAACGAAACCGCAGTGAAACAGATTTTAGCGATTAAACAACGTCCAATTGAAAAAGGCATGATTGTTATCACAGGCGACATCGCGCATATTCAGCCATTCTTACAGCCGTTACCACAGCAAGTAGTCGATAGCATTGCGGCAAGTTGGCAGTCTAGCGATGCACAAGCCACCACTTGGTTGTTACCGATTCCTGCATTATTGCAAGGCAAAATCCCCGAGTGGGTCACAGGTGGACGAGATAGCTTAGCCATACGAGTGATTAGCCATCCGATGATTGCCAAACTATGCAATCACATCGCCCACGCAGACAACAATAACCCGTTTGGATTTTTGGTATCAACGAGTTGTAACCTATCGGGTTTAACGCCTGCTACTGATTTTGCGGCTGCTTATCATTATTTTGGTGATGCCATCGGTTATTTACTCGGCGACACCCTTGGATTTGTTCGACCTAGCCAAATTTTTGATGCACTAACCCAACAACAAGTACGCGCTTAACACTTTGTTTTTAGCAATTTTTATCTTCTCATGTCATAAATACGCAAATTTAGTGTGGATTTCATAGGAAAAACGCCATTTTGACCCGTAAATAATGCGACTCACTCTTGAAATTAAAGGGATTCACCATTATCAAAGCCAATAGCTTTAGACGTTTTAACATGTAACCGTTGCCTTGGTGACGGTTACTTTGATAATAGGAGTAATGATTGATGAATTCAGCTGATAATAACCAAAATACGCAACCGCATAACCAAACTGACGCCACGTCAAATGTATTAGGCGAAGCAATAAGCGAATCTGAGCCAACTAGCGAACCAAAAATTATTGACAGTCAAGTGGATTTGACTACTTACCAAAATCGCATTGCCGAGCTTGAAGGTCAAGTCAAAGAAGCTAGAGAAGCCCATGCCCGTGCCAATGCTGAAGCCTACAATGCGCGCAACCGCATGGAGCAAGAAACCGAAAAAACCAAAAAATTTGCTTTAGAAAAATTTGCCAAAGACCTATTAGACACTGTTGATAACCTTGAACGTGCGATTGAAAATAGCCAATCCGACAATGATCCTGTGCTTGAAGGCGTCAAACTTACCCACAAATCGCTGATTGCGGTGCTAGAAAAATACGGCGTTAAAGTCGTCAATCCCCAAGGCGAAACATTCAATGCCGACCTGCATGAAGCCGTAGGTATCGACCCAGAAGCGAGCGCCAACCAAGTCGGTCAAGTACTACAAAAAGGTTATACGCTACATGAGCGTTTATTGCGTCCAGCCATGGTTCGCGTAGGTAGCTAGTAGGCAAGCAGTAAACAACGGATTGACCGATTGGTAACAAGCGTAGCAAAAAATTTTTGCTAACTGCTTGAAAAAAACCATCGTTAAACCGATATAAAAATACAAGACAACGTGGTGTTCATCACCACTTATTATCAAAATAAAAAATGGAGAATTTAGTTATGGCTAAAATTATTGGTATTGACTTAGGTACAACCAACTCATGTGTTGCAGTGATGGAAGGTGACAAAGTTAAAGTCATCGACAATGCTGAAGGCGCACGTACCACCCCATCAATCGTTGCTTATAAAGATGACGGCGAAATCCTAGTCGGTCAATCAGCCAAACGCCAAGCGGTAACCAACCCACAAAATACCTTATTTGCTATCAAGCGTTTGATTGGTCGCAAGTTTGAAGACAAAGTCGTGCAAAAAGACATCGGCATGGTGCCATACAAAATTGTCAAAGCTGACAATGGCGACGCTTGGGTTGAAGTCAACGGTAAAAAATTAGCACCACCTCAAATCTCTGCTGAAATTTTGAAAAAAATGAAAAAAACTGCAGAAGATTATTTGGGTGAAAACGTGATTGAAGCGGTAGTAACTGTACCTGCTTATTTTAATGACAGCCAACGTCAAGCCACTAAAGACGCAGGTAAAATCGCAGGTCTTGATGTCAAACGTATCATCAACGAACCTACAGCGGCGGCTTTAGCTTATGGTATGGACAAAAAAGGCGGTGCAGACCGTAAAATTGCGGTTTATGACTTAGGTGGTGGTACTTTCGATATTTCAATCATCGAAATCGCAGACGTTGATGGCGAGCAGCAATTTGAAGTGCTTTCAACCAATGGTGATACCTTCTTAGGCGGTGAAGACTTTGACTTAACCTTAATCGACTACTTGGTTGAAGAATTCAAAAAAGAAAACAGTGTGAACCTAAAAGGTGACCCACTGGCAATGCAGCGCCTAAAAGAAGCGGCAGAGAAAGCTAAAATCGAGCTTTCAAGCTCACAAAGCACGGATATTAACTTACCGTACATCACTGCCGATGCCACAGGTCCAAAACACTTAGTGGTAAACGTAACCCGTGCCAAGTTAGAAAGCTTAACTGAAGCGCTTGTCAACCGTACCATTGAGCCCTGTAAAATCGCACTGAGCGACGCGGGCTTAAAAGCGTCTGATATTGATGACGTTATCTTGGTAGGTGGTCAAAGCCGTATGCCATTGGTACAACAACGTGTTCAAGAATTCTTTGGTAAAGAGCCTCGTAAAGATGTGAACCCTGATGAAGCCGTAGCGATGGGTGCAGCGATTCAAGGTGCGGTACTGTCTGGTGACAAAACTGACGTACTACTGCTTGACGTAACACCGTTAACGCTAGGTATCGAAACCATGGGCGGTGTGTTGACACCAATCATCGAGAAAAACACCATGATTCCAACCAAGAAATCACAAGTGTTCTCTACAGCGGATGACAACCAACCTGCGGTAACTATTCAGGTCTATCAAGGTGAGCGTAAAATTGCCGCACAGAACAAATTGCTTGGACGTTTCGATTTGACCGATATTCCACCCGCACCGCGTGGCGTACCACAAATTGAAGTTACCTTTGACATCAACGCTGACGGCATCATGAATATCTCAGCTAAAGACAAAGGGACTGGTAAAGCGCAAAGTATCCAAATTAAAGCCGATTCAGGTCTATCAGATGCTGAAATTGAGCAAATGGTTCGTGATGCTGAAGCCCATGCCGCTGAAGATGCCAAATTTGCTGAACTTGCGCAAGTACGTAACGAAGCAGATGGTCGTATTCATGGGGTACAAAAAGCTATGAAAGATGCCGCTGATAAAGTAAGCGATAGCGACAAAACCGCAGTAGAAGACGCTATCAAAGCGCTAGAGTTGGCGGTTAAAGAAGATAATCTAGATGACATCAAGTCAAAACTTGAAGCCCTAGATAATGCCTTCCTACCAGTTAGTCAAAAAATCTACGCTGACGCAGGCGCTACTGCAGAAGCGGGTGATGCACAGCCACAACAAACCCAGCAAGATGATGGGGTTGTCGATGCAGAATTCACCGAAGTAAAAGATGACAATAAATAATCATTTCACTGATTACAGCATCAATAAAAATACCGCCGCAAGGCGGTATTTTTATTTTATTTGAAAATTTTTAAGAAAAAGGTGTTGACACCCATTCAAATTCACGTATAATACGCCACCACTGAGCGACGAAGAGTTTACAAATAAGTAAAACAAGTTACGAAGCTTAGAAAGAATTAAAATAAAGCTTGACAGAGTAAAACAAAACGTATTACAATATCAAGCTCACCAGATGATAGACGATATCTTTGGTACATTAAATAACAACAAACACAAGAACAACTTGTGTGGATTTTCACTTAGGGCGATAAAATTAAGACTTTAATTAATTGTATTGTCAGAGTGAAGATACTCGTAAGTTTATTTGAGCAAAGACAGTATAAATAATTGAGTCAACAAATTAAAT